>CBDUCT010000027.1:0-17780 GCA_965365715.1 uncultured Cyclobacteriaceae bacterium
CGACTATGGAAAGCTGAAGCCTACGAAGCCTTTGATTTCCAGAGCTTTAACGAAGGAGATTACTACGGCGCTGTTGATGAGAAAGTAGTATCGGAAAATATTTCCAAAGTACTTTATCCTAATGACGAACAGATCAGGGGCAAGCAATTACGACTTGAACAACAGTATTTTTTCACCTCAGCTTCATTAAAGGATATTATCCGGATGCACGAGCTGAGGGGAAATCCGCTGGACAACCTCTTTGAAAAAAATGCCATACAACTTAACGATACTCATCCGGCAATAGCTGTAGCTGAAATGATGCATCTGTTGGTGGATATTCATCGACTCGAATGGGCTAAAGCATGGGACATCACCTGTAAAACCATCAGCTATACCAATCACACACTTCTTCCGGAAGCTCTTGAAAAATGGTCCATGGGTTTATTTGCTTATCTGCTACCCAGGCACCTGGAGATCATCCTCGAGATCAATTATCATTTTCTAACTGAGGTAAGGGCTAAATTTCCCAGGGATGAAGAAAGAGTAAAAAGAATGTCCATTATCGACGAATCCGGGGAAAAATATATCCGGATGGCCCACCTGGCCGTGGTGGGCAGCCATGCCGTAAATGGCGTAGCTGCCTTGCATACTGATCTTCTGACTAAAGGCATAATGAAAGATTTTTATGAACTCTGGCCCGAGAAATTCAGCAACAAGACCAACGGAGTAACACCACGCCGTTGGATCGTACTGAAGAATCAGGGATTGACTGCTTTGATTACAAAAAAGATCGGCAGGAAATGGATCAAGGACTTGAGTGAACTTAAAAATCTCGAAGCGTTTGTAGATAATAAAAACTTCCAGAAGGAATGGAGAAAATGCAAGCAGGATATGAAAAAAGAGTTGGCTGCTTATATACAGACTCATCTCAAAACAACCGTCAATCCGGATTCTATCTTTGATATTATAGTAAAAAGAATTCATGAGTATAAACGACAACACCTGAAAGTACTTCATATAATTACTTTATATAACAGGATCAAAGAAAATCCGGAGATCGATATTGTACCCAGGACGTTTCTTTTCGGTGGGAAAGCCGCGCCTGGTTATTACATGGCCAAGCTCATCATTAAACTCATAAATTCCGTTGGGGAGATTGTAAACGACGATCCGGATGTTAATGGAAGGTTAAAAGTTGTTTTTCTGCCGGATTTTAATGTAAAAAACAGTCAGCGTGTATATCCGGCGGCGGATCTGTCTGAGCAGATCTCCATGGCTGGCAAGGAAGCCTCCGGTACCGGTAATATGAAGTTTACCATGAACGGTGCATTGACTGTAGGGACCCTGGATGGGGCGAATATCGAGATAAGGGAAGAAGTAGGTGGAGAAAATTTCTTCCTCTTCGGCTTAAAAGCGGAAGAAGTCCAGAAACTCAAAGCACAAGGATACAATCCCTACCAGTTCTACAAATCAAATCCGGAATTAAAAAAAGTGATTGACATGATATCCTCCGGATATTTTTCCAGGGATAACCGGGAGCTGTTCCAGCCGCTGGTAGATTCCCTCATCTTCCATGATGAGTATATGGCACTTGCTGACTACCAGTCCTATATCGAATGCCAGGATAAAGTGGACAAAACCTATCGTGACCAGGATAAATGGACCAAAATGTCTATCCTGAATGTAGCAAGAAGTGGAAAATTCTCCAGCGACCGGACCATATGTGAATATTGCAATGACATCTGGAAGGTTGAACCACTGAAAGTGAAACTGCCTGAATATCATCCGGCAGATTCAGAGAAGGTTAAACTTGAATTTAAGGACTGGAAGCTATTGTAGCGGATTATTATCGCGCCGATTGATCGTCATTACAATGATTAATGGACCCCGGTCTTTCCTGGTTCTCTTATCCAGGTGGTAAAAATGAAAAGGATGCCAAGACCCGCCCAGGGAACTTTTATGGTGATTAGGTTGATTATATTATTAAAGGCAAATACTTTTTACGTTACATATGTCAAACGAAAAATATCCCTGGCATCAGGTATTTATAACCAACACATTGAGTATTTTAATCTATACTCTTGGTGTAGTAATCCTTCAGCATGTGAACTGGGTAGTTGCCGGCCTTTACCTCATTTATATATTTATTCTTGAAATCAGGCTTTTGAAATATCATTGCCCGGATTGCTACTACTATGGTAAGGTATGTGCTTTTGGCAAGGGTCGTATTAGCCGTTTATTTTTTAAAAAAGGAAATCCCGATAAATTCATATGCCGTACATTCTCGGTGAAAGACCTGATCCCCGACATACTTGTATTTGCCTTTCCGGCAATTGCAGGTATAATTTTATTGTTCACAGACTTCCAATGGTATATTCTCGCATCGCTTGTCGGATTGATCATATTAAATTTTTCAGGTAATGCCTGGGTGCGCGGACAAATTGCCTGTAAAAACTGCCGGCAAAAAGACCTGGGCTGCCCGGCTCTGGACTTTTTTAAACCAGCAGTTAAATGAGCAGTATTTAAATATTTCCCATGCTCATGTAAAGAGCCTAAACTCTTCAAATTTTTGGTGGTCAATTTAGCCAAAAGGCATTATATTTGACTATACTTTTTTTCACCCTATATTTTTTAATTTATGAAGAACATACCCGTCTTATGTGTTTCAGGAACTTCCCTGGCACAGGCGTATGAAGCCGCCCTGATCAAGTTATATAATGAAGGCACACGATTTAAGACTCAGTATGATAAACCTGGAGATCCACTAAGTATCGATTGTACGATGAACATTACCATTGAAGAACCGGAAACGGATCCAATGATCCATCATGCTTTCCCGGGTGGAATTGAAGACTTAAAAGAGTATGTTCTGGAATTAAAGGGATTCAAAGATCATTGGGTTAAAAATATGAATGATCCTAAGGATACCCGTTGGGAATATACCTATCATGGCCGCCTGGCGGAATATGGAAGCTGGAAAGAAAGACTTGATGGGGAAGATAGCAAAACCGTGGATGTGGGTTTTAAAATTAACCAAATAGAGCATGTCATTCAGAAACTGGTAGATCAACCTTTCACACGCCAGGCTCAGATGATCACCTGGATGCCAAATATGGACGTTAAAGTATATGATCCCCCCTGTCTGCAATCCCTTTGGTACCGGATACTGGAAGATGACAAGGGAATTCAGTGGCTTAACTGTAATATCCGTTTCAGAAGTAATGATGCATGGGGTGCCAGCTTTATGAATATGTTTGGCTTTATTCAATTCAATAAAGAGATCATCGCCGCTGAAGTAGAGAAAAGAAGTGGCAAACCCGTAAAACTCGGTCGCTTAAACTGGCAGGCTGATTCATACCACATTTATGGAAAGGACATCAAACAAGCAAAGGAAATGCTTTTTGACCGGGTCGAAGATATGGATCTCGAACAGCGTGTTTTTAACTTCAATGACCCGTTTATCCGGGAAATGTACAATGACGCTGAGGAGATGGTCATCAAAAAGATCGAAATGTACGACCAATCACATGCCTAGTATGTTACTTTAAATAGGTATAAATTGAAATAAGAAGTTTATTCTACACATTAAAAAGAGTCTCTTTTTAGACTTTAAGTAAAATTCATACTTTTCTTTAAAAACCTCCGAGTATAAATATTGCTCCAAATCAAAGGTGGATTTAATTGACATTTTCCCCGAATATTACTATTTTATATAGTAGTGCATGAATTAAAAAAAGGATAAATGATTCAATATTCCCGATGCATTATAGATATGCTGAAGTAAAATTATTGGTGAACAAAATAAAAATAGAATAATGGCAAAATCTAGATCAAAAAAAGAATTAAAAAGATTTAGCGAGTTTTTCGAGGATGTTAAAGAATATGTAAGCGAAGGGGCAAAAGCACTGAGTGAAATGTCGGCTGAATTGTTTGAAGAAGCAAAAGAAAAAGCAGAAGAACTTTATGAGGCCGGATATGATAAATTTGAACAGGCCTCTGGAGTAATACAGGATTATATAGATAAATACCAAAGCAATAAAGAGATCAAAATTCTGGCTGATGAGAAAATGAAACTATATGTTATCCTGGGCAATAAAATATTTCATGAATACAAAAAGAATGGCAGGATCTCAAAACGGTATCTCACGACGAAAAAAATGAATGAGCTGTTCTTAAAAATTGAGTTGATCGATAAAGAAATATTGCATATTGGAAAAGAATTGGATAAAACTAAATAAAAAAAGATCATGATTAAATTTCTAAAGGTTATACAGGCTCTGCTTGTCATATTGTACATTCTGGTCAATATATATCTCATGGTTTTCAACTGGGATGTATACACCGTATCAATGGACTTGAATTATGGATTTGGTTCCTTCAGCGCACCGCTATTTTTGGTCGTTGAAACGATAGGACTGATTTTAATTTTCTTATTATGGTTAACGGTCTATTCAAAAGACCTGAGATATGAGATCAGTAAATTGAAAAGAGAAAAGGATATTCACACAAAAAAATCAGATACCCTTGCTGATACATCAGAAGGATCGGGGATGAGTCTGAATGAGCGGGTTTCACAACTACAAAAACAGATGGATGATTTGGCAAATCTTTTAAAGAAATCAGAAACCCAGGACATTGACCATTGAAATAAAATCATTGACCTTTTCAGACAAAAAAAAGATCAAAGAAATTTAAATGTTCAATACATCCACCTTTAGGGCTCTCAACACAGATATTTTAATTGGACCCGTTCAACTTTCCGAGAAAAGAATTGAAAAAATACATATATGATATTTTGAAATAAGCTGCTGATTCTCAGGAAATATCTCAAAAGTTTTTGAAGATTAATCCTTGTAGAATAATCAACGGTAAACTCAAGGAATAAACTTCATGGATTTGGAATATATTGAGGGGTTGGATGATATTAGGACCTAGATTTTGTCATTACCAAAAGGCATTTCAGGTTTGGTTTTTTCCAGGGAATAAAAAATCAATTGCCTGATGATGAAGAAGCAATTATAATGGAGGTAAAATATAAACAAAACATGGCTCAGAATGGTAAATGGTTTATTATCTTTATTATTCTATATTTTCCAATGAACAAAAAGATATTAATAAGAAAGTTCTTAATATTTAGGAATACCTTAAAAAAAGGACATAATATATGTTGATTGTTAAATGATTATTCAAATTAGGATTGGGTGGTCCCAAATGCCATGGATTGGCTGGTAATAAACCGTTCGCACTAGAATTATTTAAATGAGAAAACGAGCACAAAAAATACGTCTGGGGATCTTCCTCACTGTAAGCATCGGCATACTACTATTTATTCTTGTGTTTTTTACGGCGCGCAAGTTTTTTGAAAAAGAAGACATCTATTTTGTAGCCTATGAAAACGTATCTGTGAGTGGTCTTGAAGTTGGAAGCCCGGTTAAATACCTGGGCATCAAGGTAGGGAGCATACGCGATATCATTATTGATCCGGAAAATGTCGCCAGTGTTATCTTGGAACTATCTTTGAAACCAGCTACACCTATAAAAGAAGATGCCGTGGCAGAAATTGCAACCGTTGGTATAACCGGGTTGAAGACCATTGAGATTCATGGGGGAAGTAACGAGGCTGCATTTTTAGAACCCGAATCCTACATCAATGCCGGTTCCTCCATCACCGAGGAAATTACAGGAAAAGCTGAGATTATAGCTGAAAAAGTTGAGAAAGTCTTAAACAATTTACAAAACTTTACAGAACCGGATAATCTGAACAAGATTACGGAGATGGCTGAAAACATTTCCTCATTGGCCCTGCAGGCAAATGAATCCATCACGAGAATAGATACGGTTGTGATGGAAAACCGGGTGGATATAAGGGAAACAATATCTGGCTTCAAGGATATTACGAACCGGCTGGATCAATCGAGCCGTGTTTTTGCAGCTACTATTGAAAAGATCCAGAAAACGGTGGAGAGCGATACCCTGGGTGAGATTCTGGGAAATGTACGCGATGTATCATTGAAATTGAAAGAAGCGGATATACAGTCTTTGATCGAGAATTTAACAATGGTGGCGAGTCAGACACAGGAATTATTGAAAAAGGTGGATAGTGATCTGGACCAAAGCAGCCAGGATTTTTCCGAAAGCATTAGATTACTAAAAATGACCCTGGAAAACCTTCTGGAGACATCCAGGAAAATTAATAATGATCCCTCCATTATACTCCGGGGGGTAGAACAGAAAAATACTCCGGATGATGATCTTAAAAATTAGAATATGAATAAAATTATACCATTCATTCTGCCTGTTATATATTGTTTATGGAGCTGCGGAAGCCAAAAAGTCGTGGCAACAAAATACTATGTTATCGAAATCCCCATGGACAGTGTGTTGGAAAGATTTAATGATGCAATTCCTTCCGGTGATAAGTATTGTGAGATCTCACAAGTAGATGTGAATCCTGCTTACTCTTCTGTGCAGATCGCAAACCGGAACAACTCACGGGCTATTACCTATTATTCCCACCATCATTGGGCCATACGTCCGGCCACATCTTTTACAAGACTTACCCTGGATTATTTCAAACATACACCATTATTCCGGAATGTATCGGACCGTTTCTGGAGGGTCCGGCCCGATTATATATTGGAAACCACAGTTTACCACCTTGAGGTCATCCAGGATGATCATTCCTTTTCGGCACATCTGAACCTTGAATTTCAATTAAAAGAAACGGAAAGCAATAAGGATATCATTAAGCACCGGGCTGACCGGTACATGGAACTGGAAAACAATGACCTGAATCTATTCGCCACCGCCATCGGTGAAATATTCTACGAGGAGCTGGCTTATTTGTCCGATAAAATAATGACAGAACTGTATGAATCACCATAAAGTCCGTTTGAGATTTTAGTCTAAATGCCGAATGGTTAAACCCAAACTCCATAATGCCTCCAAAGATCCCGACAAGGACTTTAAAATCGAACAAGGCACTTTGTACCTGAAGAATTCATTATTGCTAGCAGATCTGGACCGATGGATACCTGCTGTACAGGATTATCTTAAAAATATGCAGGATCCTATTAATGAGATCAACCTGGATGATCTCAAGAAAATTGACAGTGCTGGGGTGGCCGCTATACATCAGCTAAAAGATGGATTGATTAAAAATAGTAAAGATGTCAAAATCACAGGCGGAAGCCCTTCTATCCGCAAGAAACTCGGTCTATTTTCTTTTCAGGAACCTACCGCCTCGAGGGAGAAAATGAAATTGTCATTTTTTGAATATACTGCCGAATTCTTCCTGAGTTTCTATCGTGATTATTTGGTTAAGTATTTTACACTGGCAGCTGATGTCCTTTACTGGTCGGTGACCGATATATTCAAATCACGGACACATAGAAAGGGTGAGTTCTACAATCAAGCGGTGCTGATCGGTGTAAATGCAGTATATATCATCTGTATGTTATCATTTATTATTGGTCTCGTCATAGCTTTGCAATCTGCCGCCCAGCTCAGAAATTTCGGAGCTAATATTTATATTGTAGATCTTATCGTCATTTCAATGATGCGGGAGATGGGGCCTCTAATCACCGCAATCCTCGTTGCCGGACGGAGTGGTTCCGCCATCGCTGCCGAGATCGCCACTATGAAAGTAACTTCTGAACTGGACGCGATCAAAACAATGGCTCTCAACCCGATCCGATTCGTGATTGTGCCCAAAATGCATGGAAGCATCATTACCATGCCATTCTTGACCATTTTAGCCAATGTAATGGGTATTCTTGGTGGTATGCTGATCGCTTACTTGTACCTGGATATTGGCCCGCAGATATTCATTAACCGGATGGGAGAGACATTGTACAATCGTGATATTCTGATTGGGATTCTTAAAAGTCTGGTATTTGCTGTATTAATTGTTCTGACAGGCAGTTTTTTCGGTTTAAACGTAGAAGAAGGTGCTGAAGGTGTAGGAAAAGTTACCACACAGGCAGTAGTGGTTGCAATATCCATTGTCATCATCGCAGACAGCATAATTGGTTTAATATTCTATTAAGAAAAAATGGCTGATAAAAAAATCATTGAAGTTAATGGACTTTCTGCAACTTTTGGAGAAAGGGAGGTTTTGCGTGATGTATCATTTTCAGCTTATCAGGGGGAAGTAACCGTGATCCTGGGAGAAAGCGGATCCGGAAAGACCACTGTATTAAAACATTTACTGGGATTATATGACATCCAGGAAGGCTATGTTTCCATCCTTGACAATAATATAAATGATTTGAATGAGGATGGACAAAAAGATCTATACCTCAAGATGGGAGTATTTTATCAGAATGGTGGATTACTTAATTCTTTGACTGTTGGCGAAAATGTTTCCCTGCCACTTGAGCAACATACACACCTGGATGAAGATCTGATCAGGAGAATTGTGTTAACAAAACTACAGCTTGTGCACCTTGATGGGGTTTATGACCTGTTCCCTTCGCAATTGAGTGGTGGTATGTTAAAAAGAGCGGCCCTGGCAAGAGCCATGGTGATGGACCCGCCACTCCTGTTCTGTGATGAGCCCGGGGCCGGACTAGACCCTATTTCACTGGCATCTCTTGATAAATTGATCTTAAACCTACGCAAAGAGCTGGGCATGTCGATGGTAATTATTACGCACGAGGTTTCCAGCATCTTAAGGATAGCCGACAGGATCGTTTTTATCGATGAAGGTAAAATTATCTTTACGGGAAAGATGAAGGAAGCCCTTGAAAGTGACAAT
Source organism: uncultured Cyclobacteriaceae bacterium (assembly GCA_965365715.1). GTDB lineage: Bacteria > Bacteroidota > Bacteroidia > Cytophagales > Cyclobacteriaceae > JAGTVG01. The sequence continues at coordinate 8,741 of CBDUCT010000027.1, forward strand.
AAGGAAGTGCATGATTTTTTCCATATTTGAGACAATTCCTTTTCCAGTATGAAGAATCACTACCCCCATTTCGTATTATCAAAACGTATTATCCTCACCCCAGATACCTTTCTCCTTAAAGATTCTTGTTATTCTCCAAGCATTTGTTTAGTGCTCAAATCTAGATGCCAATTCTGCTATTCTCTTTCCCAAGCCATGCCCTTTTATTAAAAAAATCGTGTCAATTTCAGCTGCTTCAGATTCAGAAACAAACGGACCCTCTCCTGTTATAGCTGAGGCCCCGAAAGGCTGGTCCCATGAAGGCCCCCCAACAATGATCATGTTAAATACCAGCATCGAATGAATTAGGTTCATCTGGGCGAGTTCCTCGCCGGCTGAAATCCCCCCGCCTGTAACGAAAACGGCACCTATCTTATCTTTAAGCACCTGTCCTTCGAAAGGCCAGGACCTGATGAATTCCTGAACCGGGGCAGCAATATTCGCACTGTGAACAGGACTTCCCAGAATAATGGCATCTGCCCACAGCAGATCATCCGTAGAGGTTTTCTCTATAGTCAATAGCCTGACTTCTGCACCAGCAATTTCCTGTGCCCCTTCAGCCACAGATTTCGCCAGTATAGAGGTATGCCCCGACTCACTATAATAGGTTATCAGAACATTCTGTGCAAAGGTCCTTTTTGCAGGAATAAAAAGTAGAATTAAAAAATGAATACTGAAGAGATAAAGATTTTTCATTGTTCAGAAATTAAATTTAGCATAATAATTTTATCTATTCGGAACAACTGGTATTCCATGAAACCAACAAATCAATAGTTCGACTATTTATCTACCTATAGATGACATATCAATTATTTTTCCTGCCTTGCCATCCGAAAGCTGAAAAGGATCAGGATTAGCATTAGGATCCCGGATATCACGTATATGATTGGGAAAGTTATGATAGTCCACAATTCAGCTACCACACCGGTCAGATAATTAATAATTATATTGCCAATCAAGGCAATGGAGAATACGACTCCGAAGGCTGTGCCTGTCCAGGAGGGGAAGCGGTCACCCACCATGCCAAGGACAATAGGAAAACCAGCAGCCAATCCAAAACCAATACATGAGAGTCCAACTGTGTAGATACCAACATTAAAGGCTACTAATGTCAGGATCCCTCCTGCCAGCGCGAGGAGAACAGATGAAAGCAATACAATTCTTGCTGAAATTACTTTTAGCAGCAGGCTGATAACAAGCCGTCCGATAGTAAAGATGCCTCCATATATAGTCAAAGACATTAATGCCCTTTGTTCATCAACACGGATCACATCGATCAGATAGGATGTAGTCCAGTTATTAGTCAATCCTTCCATTCCGGATTGGAAAAAGAGAATAAATCCAAAAAGAAGCAATACTTTATTTTTTAGCAGTTGGAAAAATTGTTTTATTGCAATGGACTGGGCCTGTTTGGGCTTAGGGAAGGTTAAAATAAGGTTAAGAACAAGCGCAGCTATCATCGCCGATCCTATTCCAGCTACAATAGTATCCGTCTCATATCTTGTCGAAAGAAAACTGATAATGAAGGGCATTCCCAGGGCGCCCACGCCAAAAAATATGCCAAAAAAGCTCAGGTTTGCGCCTTTATTCTCACCATGATCTTCGCTTATATCGGACACCAGGGCACTGGTGGCACCATTGATCATTCCGCCTCCCCAGCCGATCAGGAAAAAGGCCAGACCCAGTAAGAAGAAGGAATCAGCGAATGCAATTAATTCGAATCCCAGAATATTTAATAATATAGAAAGACTTAAGAGGTTTTTGTAGGAATATTTATCCACCACTGGTCCGAATACAAGTGATCCAGTAAGTATACCCAGCGGTAACAAGGATGCCAGAGTTCCCTTGGACAAGTCATCCAGTGTAAATTTTTCAGTCAGAAAGGGTAAAATGGATCCCAGACTTATCACGCCAACTCCAAATACCAGGATGTCAACACAAGCTGCCGCAAACACTAACTTTTTATTGTACATAAAAGCAGGCATATTTAATTGTGGGCTAAATTTAGAAAATCCCCATTAAGAATTCCCCTTTTATCTGTGTATTGTTAATTATGAGGCAGAAAATTTTCAAAAAATACTTATCTTCAAGCCGATGAAATCACTTTTTAGATATACATTTTTTTTCTTATTTCTGATTTTATCCACGGGATGCGATGATAAGAAAGGTATTACCCGCAACTATTTTGTTGATGAACATGGTGCCATTGTCCGGATGGATACCACAAAAAAAACGATATATCTCGTATTTACAGCACATGAGTTTGCTGATGGTTATTCGGTAATCCGCGAAACACTATCCGGACATGATATTAAAGCTTCCTTTTTCTTCACGGGTGACTTTTACAGGATTCCTGAATTCAGGGAAATTATCCAGGAACTGAAATCCGAAGGACATTACCTTGGAGCCCATTCAGATAAACATTTGTTGTATTGTACCTGGGAGAAGAGAGATTCCCTCCTTGTATCACAGGAAGTTTTCAATAAAGATGTCCTGGACAACTATGCTGAGATGGAAAAATTCGGGATAACAAAAGATGATGCGCCATATTATATGCCCCCCTATGAATGGTATAATCTTGAGATATCGGACTGGACAAGCCAGATCGGGCTCACCCTCTTTAACTTCTCAGGCGGGACATCTTCAAACCAGGACTGGACTTACCCGGAATTGGGTAGTACCTATATTTCCTCCGATACCATTTTCAACAGGGTGATTCGATATGAAGAGGCTCACGGAATGAATGGATTCATATTTCTATCCCATATAGGAACAGATCCCAGGAGGACAGATAAGTTTTATAATAAATTGGACGAGCTGATCGGGTATCTCAAGGAAAAAGGATATTCCTTCAGCAGAATAGATTAATGATCTTACTTACTTTTAACCTGATGAAAAATCATTTTTTAACCTTCACCATCACCTCGTTATTACTCATTTCATACCATGGGAATAATACCTATGCCCAGGAACTTCCCTATAAACGGAACTTGAGCTGGGAACATGAACGGCATTCATGGATTGCCTCCTGGATATCTCCTGTAAACGAATCACTGAATGATTACGGTGTTTTTTTATACCGGAACACCATAAACCTGGAAACGATACCCGATAAATTCATTGTATACGTTTCTGCTGACAACCGCTATCGACTCTATATAAATGGTGACTATGTTAATGCCGGCCCTGCCAGGGGTAGTTTTATGTACTGGCGATATGAGACATTGGATATATCATCATATCTACGGGAAGGAGAAAACATCATATCCGCTGAAGTGATAAACTTTGGAGAACATCGCCCTGTAGCCCAGTTCTCCCATCAAACAGCGTTCATTCTACAGTCAGAAGAATTTGGCGACATTATTAATACCGGAACCGGGAACTGGAAAGTGATCAGGGACCCTTCTTACAATGTAAGACCCGTTACCCCTGAGATGACCGCCGGGAAATATTATGTGGCCGGTCCGTGTGACAGCATTACTGCTGTCCATCACCCATGGGGATGGAAGCACAGTGGATTCGATATTAAAAAATGGTCAACCCCTCAGATCATCCAAAAAGGTGTTGGTCGTGGTTACATGCATGGAACCCCCTGGATGCTGGTTCGAAGAGAGATCCCCCTGATGGAGGAGAAAATAGAAAGAATACCTCGAGTATCAAGGTTCCGGGGAATAGAGATGGATCCTGATTTTAGATTCGGTGAAATGCCCTTGATCATTCCGGCCGGTACAAAAGCCACAATACTGCTTGACCATACCCATCTCACAATTGGCTATCCGGTTTTCAATATTTCAAATGGAAAGGGTAGTAAAATAAAAGTGATCTATTCAGAAGCATTATACGCGGAGGATGGCAGTAAAGGAAACCGGAATGAAATAAAAAGTAAGGAGATCCTGGGTTACTCCGATATTATCATGCCTGACGGAGGTATTGACAGAGTAATCATGACGACCTGGCTGCGCTCATACCGGTTTATACAACTGGAAATCGAAACCAGAAGTGAAGCATTGGAGATCAATGACTTCTACAATATTTATACAACCTATCATTTTGAACAGAATGGCTCGTTTGAATCAGACGATCCTAAACTTACCCGTATCTGGGACGTAGGGTGGCGAACAGCCCGTCTCTGCGCCGGAGAGACCTATATGGATTGTCCCTACTGGGAGCAATTGCAGTATATAGGAGATACCAGGATACAGTCACTAATTTCTTTGTATGTATCTGGCGATGACCGCCTAATGCGGAATGCCATTAAACTGGCGGACCATTCCAGGATACCTGAAGGATTAACCCTTAGCAGGGGACCTTCCTATATTAACCAGATCATCCCGGCATTTTCCTTATACTGGATTGCCATGGTCCATGATTACTATATGCACCGGGAGGATGATGACTTTATAAAATCATGTCTGCCCGGTATACAGGCAGTTCTGGGTTGGTTTGAAAGGCGTATGGATGACAATGGGATGCTGGGTGCCCTGGAATGGTTTAATTTCTCTGACTGGACAGATGGTTTCCTGGTCGGAGCTCCTGCAGGCGTGGATGATGGAAATTCAGCTTTGATCTCACTGAATTTCGCCTATGCCCTGGAGCGGGCAGCTGAACTATATACCTATTTCGGGTATAATGTGGAAGCAGGAAAGTATTCCAATATGGCAGAAAAAATCAAAGCATCCGTTTATAAACTTTGCTGGGACAACTCATCGAGCCTAATAGCTGACACACCGGACAAAGAGGTCTTTTCTCAACATACCAATATTTTCAGTATTCTGACAGATTGTGTTCCTGAAGAGGATCAGCAAAAGCTAATGAGGCAGGTTCTGAATAACCAGGATTTAATTCAAACAACCATTTATTATAAGTTCTATCTCTTTGAAGCTTTATATAAAACAGGATTCGCTGATAATTATCTCAGCATGCTGAACACCTGGGAAAACATGCTGGAAGAAGGATTGACGACCTTCGCAGAAGGAGATTATGAGGAAAGATCTGATTGTCATGCTTGGAGTTCGAGTCCCCTTTACCACTTTTTGTCGATTGTAGCTGGTATCCGGCCTGGCTCGCCAGGTTATCACACCGTGCGTGTTGAGCCGAAGTTCGGCCACCTCAATACACTAGAGGTTAAAGTAGCGCATTCTACGGGTATGATAAGTTTAAATCTCATAAAAAAAGGTAACAGCATCCGGGGAGATATTCAATTGCCGGCTGATCTGGAAGGAACATTATATTGGAGGGATGAAAAGATTGAGTTATCGGGGGGCAACAATATAATCAATCTGTAAAAACCTTGACAGTCAGTAGTAATTATAGATCTTGATGATGGCCTGACAGTTGGGAGTGATTTATGATCCGGAGCCGTTCAGGCGGAATAAATGGCCTAAAAATTCACCATTTCAGAGGAAGATATTCCAATTATTTGGCATTGACACGAATCGTGCGTTACTTTATACTTTGTTATTTAACCGTCTTTGATTTATCTGACCTTCTTTTGGGATTCCCGCAAATCAACAACTTCCAAAACACATCGGATCGATCATTTTAAATCGTAAACATTTAAAACTTAAAACACTTAAAAATGAGTGAAGCTAAAAAGGACAATGTAGTTAAGGTCCATTACACAGGAAAATTAGACAGTGGTCAGGTATTTGATTCATCCAAAGATCGTGAACCTCTGGAATTTAAAATTGGTGAAGGTAAGTTGATCCCGGGATTTGAAAATGGTGTGGTCGGCATGAAATTACAGGAATCAAAAACAATAAAGATCCCATTTGCTGAAGCTTACGGAGAAAAGAAGCCAGAACTGATGATTGAAGTTGAGAACCAGCAACTTCCGGAAAACCTGAAGCCCGAAGTAGGCATGGAACTGGTTTCCAAAAGCCCTGACGGACAGGAGCAGATTGTCAAGATTGCTGAGGTTAAGGATGCATCCATCGTAGTTGATGCCAACCACCCACTGGCCGGCCAGGACCTTACCTTTGAGGTCGAGCTGGTAGACATTCAGTAGTCAGAATAAGGATATTAAACTACAGGTAAACCAATCTTTGTTCTTCATTTTTCAGGAATTGAAATAATACAGCGGCCAGGATATTAAGTGCTCTTTTTTTTTAAAACCAAAGTGGCTGATTAAAGTTGTACAGCCTATTCAATGATTAAAGAGCCGATACCAGAAACTGATCAATTTTCCCGGTTTAAATTACTGATTTTGAAATTTATCTGTTAAATTTCATAAACTGATATTTTTCAGAATTATATTGAATCAATGGAACTGATAAAATGGATACATGAGCACTGGAATATTCCGCCGGCGATACAGTGGAATATAATTTATTCAACACTGGTTATCGTGGTCACAGCGATTGTCCAATCCATTATCCTGAAGCTCATCCACTTAAAGGTCAAGGATGTAAAGAACAAATACTATTGGGGCAATGCCATCAGGTATACCCTCTTTATCTTCGCATTTATAATTATCGTAGCGATCTGGTTACAAGAATTCCAGTCAGTAGCCACATTTCTGGGATTATTAACAGCTGGCCTAGCTGTTGCGTTAAAGGATCCTATTGTAAATTTGTTTGCCTGGATATTTATTCTGGTTCGTAAACCTTTTACAGTGGGAGATCGCATTCAAATTGGAGATCATGCTGGTGATATTATTGATATCCGTGTTTTTCAGCTTACATTAAATGAGATCGGCAACTGGGTTGATGCGGATCAAAGTACAGGCAGGATCATACATATTCCCAACGGTAAAGTTTTTACAGAAACACAGGCAAACTATACCCAGGGATTCAGTCATCTCTGGAATGAGATCAAAGTACTGGTTACTTTTGAAAGTGATTGGGAAAAAGCTAAATCTATATTAGAAAATATTATAAGTACGCATACGGCACATTATACGACTTCGGCCAAAAAAAATCTAATGGAAGCTTCCAAGAAATTCATGATCTTCTATAATACTTTGAGCCCGAACATTTATACCTCAGTCAAGGATAGCGGTGTATTACTGACCATAAGGTATATCTGCGAACCAAGAAAAAGAAGGGCTACCGAACATGTGATCTGGGAAGATATTTTAAAGGCTTTTGACCAACATGAGGATATACAATTTGCTTATCCTACACAGCGGTTTTATTATGAACAGGATGAAGGCAGGCCAGCTCCTGTTAAAGGTTTTGGAAATCAAAAGCGCGGAGAATAGTTACCATCATTCAATGGCTGCCAGATCTACTTTTCAATATCTATATTCTTATTATATCCTCCGGCCAGTTCATTAAAAGGAAGGCTGATCAGCAGCTCACTATCCTCATATTGTGCTTTGATCTTTTTGATGTTTACATCGAAGGGTATGAGTACATATCCGATATTAAAGGGTATCTGGTCGGTTTCCTTATAGAGGTAAGTATTATCAACGGATATATCATGAAAGAGGAAGAGTTTATCATTCTGGACTTCCACACGCATTTTTTCAGGATCGACACCAGGAATTCGCGCCTTAACAAGGTACCTGTTATTCTGTTTCATCATGAGTACGGTAGGTTTACTGATCCCCCCATTAAGGGTGTTCATTACATCTACCTTCCTGAGTATTTCTTTCGATATGTGAAAATCATTAAATCTCATGATATTCGCCTTTCAATGTAGGTATTGCAATTTGCATACCAGTTTTTTTAAAAGTCCCCTCTATTCATATAAACGATATTTTTAATATCTTGATCCGGAAAGACTGCATTTTTGACAGTTTTTGACACACTCAAGTCAAAACCTTATCGTATAAATCGTTGTTTGTTATAAGATAAGTGCTTAATTTTCTTTCAAATAATCAATGCTCTATGTACACATTCTTGATATTCCTCCATTCCTGGCTTAGATGGGTCTTACTCATCCTTGGTTTAATAGTTATTATAAGGTCATATATTGGTTGGTTTGGGGACAAAAGCTATCTGAAATCTGATAACACCATGTCAGTGGTCCTTGTGGCCATTTTTCATATCCAGTTAATCCTCGGGCTGTTATTATATTTTTTATACAGTCCAATAGTCCGCTCTGCTTTTCAGGATTTTGGTATGGCCATGAAAGACAGTCAACTGCGTTACTGGGCTGTAGAGCACATATTTATTATGATATTATCAATAATAATTGCCCAGGTAGGAAGGATCAGGATAAAAAAAGTCCACTCACCAATTAGTAAACATAGAAATGCTGCCATCTATTTCACACTGGCATTCATACTGATCTTATCCAGAATCCCATGGGACCAAAGCATCAGGCTCTTCCGTGGGATAGCTGAATAAGATATTCCTGGCACACGTATTCCTGATGAATTTTACCCAGTAGTTCTCAGTGCACCTGCAATGGCATTAATCGACAGCAACAAACTTGTGAGCGTTTCCTCTGCCAGGTCTGAATTACCTTCCTGCTTTTGATATCTCCAGGTCTTTAGCAATTCTATTTGTTTTTTATGGAGATCCTCCATTGCAGAAGCCCGTATTACATTTGAATACCAATGCTGTGTACGTCGTTCACTGATAGGTTTTTCAAGGATCAGTTCAAACATCGATCTCGTCCTTTTTAACTCTTCCGTGATCAGGTTCATCATGGTTTTTCTTACATTATCGTCCTTGACAAGTGATGCGTATTGCTCCATGATCTTTTCATCCGTGGCTGCAAGGCTTGTATCCACGTTGGTCAGTACATACCTTATAAAGGAATCGTATACAACGCCCTCTTTAAATCTATTGAATTCAGTTTTATCCGATTCCATCAGGTCAAAAAAAGTTTTGCCTATACCATACCAGCTCGTGATATTGAACCTGGACTGGCTCCAGCTGAATACCCAGGGTATGGCCCTGAGGTCTTCCAGGCTTCTTTTCCCTGTCCTCCTCGCCGGCCTCGATCCGATTTTACTGGATTCAATGGCATCTATGGGAGTAGCTTCACTGAAGAAAGGCAGAAAGTCCTTATGCTCAATTAACTGGCGGTAATAGTTTTTACTTTCATC
>CBDUCT010000028.1:0-17744 GCA_965365715.1 uncultured Cyclobacteriaceae bacterium
ATGGACAAGTGCTCGTGATGCACGATGCGCTGGGGATCAATACAGATTTCAATCCACGTTTTTTAAGGAGTTATGCTGATTTGAATACAGTAATTTCTGAAGCAATAAAACATTATATCCATGATATAAAAAGCGGTTCATTTCCGAATCAGAAGGAAAGCTATTAAAGTACCAGACTATGAAAACCAGCAGAATGTATTTGACCATATTATTATGGCTTTGTACAATTGCCAGCTTGGCGCAGAACAAGCCATATAATTATAATGAAACGAGGTTCAACCCTTACCTGAACAGATTCTCTGTTTCGATAGGAACCGGGATTGCGGTCTATGACGGGGAATTTGCAGGGATGAGCAATTTCGTCAACCAGAATTATTTTCTGAATCCAGGTATTGGAGCAGGCCTTTCTTACCGTTTCTTTGAAAGGATAAGCCTGAGAGCTGAATTCAATATATTCCGTTTATCATCTAAATCAAGTTTTACGCAACCAATTCATAGCCGCGAATTTTCTTCAATTAATTTCGATTATCAGATAAATGGAGTGATCGACCTGTTCAGGCAGAGTCGTATCGATGGCCAGTTTAAAAGATGGAATCCGTACATCTTCGGTGGTGTTGGGCAGGTCATATACTTTCCAGACCACAACCTGGAGGGCGGGCTTGAAGGTTATGAAAGTGGAATTGACACGACATATTTAAATTATGATTATTCCAGGGCATCTCTTATATATCCTGTTGGAGCAGGGATAAGCTACTACTTTGATAAATATCATAAATTAAGCCTGGAAGGCAACTACAGGTTCACCAGGACTGATTTCCTCGATGGGTATAAAAGTTCCGATAGCCCAAACAATGACAAATACTTAACCGTCTTCATAAAGTATACTTTTGTAATTGACAGGGAGCCAAGAAAATCCTTCAGCTACGAGAAATATACAGGCAAAGGCCGGAAAAAGAAAAAATGACCTTCTTGGTTGTGGCTGCCCTTTAACCACTGTTGGCCCGTTTTAGGAATCAATTATTTTTATTCAATGCACGATGAATTTGAATCTGAATCAGCTCAGACTAATATGTGAAATACTTAATCGTTATAAAAGAAAATAAAAATTTCCCGAATTCCTTTAAACCTTTACATCGGTTTATGTGTATTTCATTTAAGCAAAAAGTTTGCGTAAATTTATCAGACGAAGATTTAACTAAATGAAGAGAATTCATTTCATAGGCATATTATTATTTTTGGTTATTGGCATATCCTGTGTGACCGAACCATCGGATCCCAATGGATTGCATTCGATCAGGCCACTTACCTATGAGGAGGAGATCCTTTTAAAATCTTCCAATGAATTCTCTTTTGAATTATTAAGAATGCTTGACAACAATGCGCCTAAGGAAAATATACTTTTTTCTTCCCTGGGTGTAGGAAATGGCATAGGAATGTCTTTGAATATCCTGGAGCTCAGGCCAAAAGAAGAGTTAAAGAACTTCCTGAAGATCAGTGAGGTACGTGATATCGAGATCAACAAATCATATTATGAGCTGGGCAGGATGTTGAATTATGTTGACCTGGATGTACGGTTCGAGAACGGCAATAGCCTCTGGATCAATTTTCAGAATGAGTTCAGCCCCCAATCCAGTGACCAGATAATGGCCTATTATGATGCAGATGTGAATTACCTGAACTTTGGAAATCCCAAAAATCTGAAAAAGATCAACCAGTGGGCCGAGAATAGAACATTTGGCAAAATAGAACAGGTTGTTGACACCATAATCCCTACCGATAAATCTTATATAATCAATCTGCTTTATTTTGATATCAGCAAGGCACTGCCTTTTGAAAAAGTGATTTCAGGTCCCGTGGTTTTTAATTCCCTGGATGGTGACCGGTTTGAATGTGCGGGACTTAACCTTAAAGAAGGGATTTATAAGAAATACGTTCATGAAGATTTTGTATTGCTGGATATCCCTTTAGGGAAAGGACAGTTTAACCTGACCATGATGATTCCTGATAAATTTGATGCATTAAATAAAATGATTGAAAACCTGAATCCGGAGATCGTAAAGGAATATATTGGCCAGGCCACTGAGTCCGACGAAGATCTGATACTGCCCGACTTCGAGATCAATTCAGAGATACGGTTAAAAGACCTTTTCCCGAAATTTGGATTAACAGGACCATTACAGATTATTGAAGGATATTATCCTACCCATAATCTTTTTATTTCTGATTTTATTCACAAATCACATTTTAATATAGGTAAAGAGGCTGATGGTATTCAGACCGAACTTGAACTTACATTTACGGATCCGGCCTATCTGGTTGACAAACCTTTTATATTCATCGTTTGGGAGAAATATACGGGTGCTATTGTCTTCACAGGAAAACTGGCAGAGCCGGTGAATGGTTCTTCAGAATAAATCCAAATCAAAAGGGCAATCCCAAAATATTTTTGGAATTCCTTCAGAAATAGTAAAAAAAATTGGAATTTTAGTGTCTTGAACAGCATAATTCACAGTTTTATATTAATAATGTTATAATGAACGACAGAGTATATATTTTTGACACGACACTTCGAGATGGAGAGCAGGTGCCTGGTTGTCAGTTAAATACAACAGAAAAGATTGAGGTAGCAAAAGCACTGGAAGCCCTGGGAGTGGACGTTTTAGAGGCTGGATTCCCCATTTCCAGTCCGGGTGATTTTAACTCCGTTGTTGAAATTTCCAAAGCCATATCGGAACCCATTATTTGCGGTTTGACCAGGGCATTGGAAAAAGATATTGATGCAGCCGCAGCCGCTTTAAAATATGCTAAACGCAAGAGAATACATACTGGAATTGGATCCTCCGATCTTCATATATATACCAAGCTGAAGAGCACCAGGGATAAGATCCTGGAACAGGGTGTGCGGGCTGTCAAATATGCGAAAAAGCATGTTGAAGATGTTCAATTTTACGCAGAGGATGCAGGAAGGGCTAACCTTGAATATCTCTGCAATATGATAGAATCTGTGATCGATGCCGGTGCAACTGTAGTGAATATTCCTGATACTACAGGATATAATTTGCCATGGGTTTTTGGAGAAAAGATAAAGTACCTGGTTGAGCAGGTTCCCAATATCCATAAGGCAAGAATTGCTGTGCATTGTCATAATGATCTTGGACTGGCCACATCCAATACGATAGCTGGATTGGTAAATGGTGCAAGGCAGGCCGAAGTAACCATGAACGGTGTGGGTGAAAGGGCAGGAAATACCTCCCTGGAAGAAACAGTAATGATCCTTTATAGTCATAAACACCTCGGACTGACCACGAATATAAATACCGAGCAGATCTGAACGACCAGCGATCTGGTATCCAAAATGATGCGTATGCCGGTACAGGCTAATAAAGCCATAGTAGGCAAAAATGCATTTGCACACTCTTCAGGTATACACCAGGATGGATTTTTGAAGAACAGGGAAAATTATGAAGTGATCGATCCGGTCATTGTAGGTTCCATGCCCTCAAGCATTGTCCTGACAGCCCGAAGTGGCAAGCATGCCCTGCTCCATAGACTGGAAAAGTTGGGCTATACTTTTGAAAAGGAAGAACTGCTAAAGATCTATGACAAGTTCCTGGTTCTGGCTGATTCTCAAAAAGAAGTTAATGATAAGGACCTTACCGAATTGATCAATGAGATAGAACCGGAGCTTAAAAAGTAGGCTTTTTTACAGTCAAGGATCAATCAAAACATTTTCAGGTTTCACTATACAGAAAGAATCCCACTGGGTGTGTTTTGTGCTATGTGTCTGCTATCTGAATTTAAAAGTTATGATTAGGAAATTTATTACCTGTATTCTTCTCGCGATCTCGTTTGTTATGATTTCAAATGCAGGGAAAGGGCAGGAAAGTGCGTTGGGAAACTGGCTTATCTATTTTGGGAACAAAAAGATAAACCCAAAATGGAATTGGCACAATGAAGTTCAATACCGAAATTATAATTTCATTGGTGACCTGGAACAGCTGTTGATCAGAACCGGATTTGGATATAACTTGTCAGAAAACAACAACAATGTCCTTCTTGGATACGGTTTTATTTTAAGCCAGAACTATATCGAGGGTACTGACGATAAAGTTGATGTTATTGAACACAGAATATATCAACAGTTTATCACGCGTCAGAAATTCAGTAGATTTTCTATTCAACACCGGTACCGTTTTGAACAGCGGTTTATCGAGGATGATTTCAGCCTTCGCTTCAGATATTTCCTGGGCTTGAATGTCGCCGTGAACAATAAAGAAATGATAGATAATACATGGTACATTTCAATATATAATGAAATATTTCTGAATAGCACCGGAGAAATTTTCGACAGGAACAGGCTCTATGGAGGCATCGGGTACAAACTCAATAAAATGTTGCGCTTCGAGGTGGCCTATATGAATCAGTTCTTACCATCCGGAGGAAGAGATCAGATCAACCTGGTGGCATTCGTCAATTTTTAACTGGCATTTCAAACCAGGAAAAAATCCCATCCGACATAATTCCCTGTACTTATGAAATGGTTCTTTGGATTTTTTACCTAAATTGTAGGTATGAAAATCCTTGCTGCTTCCGAGACTAGAGAAGCTGACGCCTATACTATTAAAAATGAACCAATTGCCTCCATCGATCTGATGGAAAGGGCTTCGCAGGCATTTGTTAATTTTTTCACAGAACATTTCCATGCAAAAAGGACTATTCATATATTTTGTGGAACCGGGAACAATGGTGGGGATGGGCTGGCTGTTGCCAGGATCCTGTTGCACAAGAAATATAATATTCAGGTTTATCTGGTCAATTTCAAGGATAAAGGCTCACCGGATTTTATGACCAACCTCGAAAGACTGAAAAAAATTCATGAGCCTGAATTGATCACTGACAAGGGAAAATTCCCGGCTTTCACTGAAGATGATGTGGTTATTGATGCCATATTCGGATCAGGGCTGACCAGGCCGGTAGAAGGAATATTTGCCCAGATTATATCTGAGATCAATGAAAAAGCTAAACATATCGTATCCATCGACATTGCCTCAGGTTTATTCGCCGATACCCCCAGCCAGAAAGGAGCGATCGTTACACCCAGCTTAACAATAACCTTTCAGACCCCAAAATTGGCATTTCTGATTCCTGAAAATGAAAAATATGTTGGGGTATGGGTAGCAGTTAATATTGGCCTTAACAGAGAATTCATAGAAAATGCAGCAATTTCCAATTATATGCTTACCAGCAGGATGGTGAAGAAAATGATCAGGGAAAGAAGGAAATTTGCCCATAAGGGGGATTTTGGCAAAGCTATAATTTTGTCGGGTAGTATGGGTAAGATGGGAGCTGCTGTGCTTGCTGCCAAGGCATGCATGAGGACAGGTGCCGGATTACTTACGATGCAGATACCTCAATGTGGTTATAACATTATTCAAACCGCCGTTCCCGAAGCTATGGTAACCGTCGACAGTCAAAAGGACTACCTGACGCAATTTCCGGATCTTACACCCTATAGTGTGGTAGGAATGGGACCGGGTATTGGAACTCATCCGGAAACTACCCGGATGCTGTATAAGTTGCTGGAAAATCACACCAATCCGATGGCCATCGATGCCGATGCAATAAATATTATCGGCAAGAACAGGTTTCTGCTGGAGAAATTGCCAGTGGGTAGTATCCTCACTCCACATCTGAAAGAATTTGAACGCATAACCGAACCCTGCAATAATCACTTTGACAGGCTGGAAATGCAACGCGATTTTTCGAAGAAATATAAGGTAGTAGTCATTCTCAAGGGTGCAAATTCTTCTATTTCCCTGCCTGACGGAAGGATATTGTTCAATACAACTGGAAATCCTGGCATGGCTACAGGGGGGAGCGGCGATGTACTTACGGGAATGATCACAGGCCTGCTGGCTCAGAATTACAGACCTTCAGAAGCGGCTATCCTCGGAACCTACCTCCACGGGCTGGCAGGGGACCTTGCCGAAGAGAAATTGGGGAGAGAAGGTATGATTGCCTCAGATATCCTTGAGGAAATCCCGAAAGCATTTCTTCATATAAAAAAATAATTAACTTTTCTTATCTTTTTTCTTTTTTTTCTTATAAATTGGTATTGTGCAAACCAAAGCCGTGATTTCACGTTATTATTTGTATTACCAGCCTTGATTTATAAGATAAAAAATGTGCTGGTTTTTGGAACGAAATTTGCTTGTTTATTATATATGGTAGATATGAAATTTGGAGATTAGCCTATGAAGAAACTTCTACTCTTTGCTCTTACATATTTCTTACTCTTTGGAATTGCGACTGCCCAGTCAGCGTTAGCAAAGGAGCAAAGTTTGTCGTTGCCATATCTTCAGGATGATGAATCTACCACCCAAAACAAAATTGAAATCTTCCCCAATCCGGCTGTTGAATATATATACATCAAAATTTATAATTCTGAGCTGGAGAATGTGGAGATGGAACTCTTCAATATTATCGGCAACTCACTATCCTTTGATCTCGAAGAAATTGAAGAGAACAGCTACAGGATCAAAGTAGAAGATTTCCCTCCCGGATATTATTTATTAATGATCAAAGATCCCATCAAGCGCTTTAACAAGGCCTTCAAGTTCCATAAGGTGAAATAACAAGGACTTTTTTAAAACTCAGCCATTCCCCTGGCCCTTGGGAAAGGTATCACATCCCGGATATTCCCTATTCCTGTTACGAACTGAATAAAACGTTCAAAACCCAGGCCAAATCCACTATGCGGTGCTGTACCAAACCGGCGTGTATCAAGGAACCACCATAGTTCCTTTTCACCGATCCCGCATTCCTTCATACGCTGGATCAGCTTATCCATACGCTCTTCCCGTTGAGAACCGCCAACGATCTCACCTAACCTGGGGAACAAGATATCCATTGCCCTTACTGTCTTACCATCCTCGTTCTGCCGCATATAAAAAGCCTTTATCTCTTTAGGGTAGTCATAAAGGATCACTGGTTTCTTGAAATGTTTTTCAACCAGATACCGTTCATGCTCAGATTGCAGGTCAGCACCCCATTCTTCAATGATAAACTGAAACTTTTTCTTTTTATTCGGCTTTGAATTCTTCAGGATATTAATGGCTTCCGTGTAGGTTATTCTTTCAAAGTCATTATCGATGACGAAATTAAGATGCTCTATCAGCGTCATATCACTTCGCTCGTCCATCTTCTTCATCTTATCCTCATCCATAGCCCGTTTATTGAGAAATTCTATATCTTCCTTGCAATGCTTCAGAACATAACGGATGATATATTTCAGGAAATCTTCGGCCAGGTCCATATTATCATTGAGATCATAGAATGCCATCTCAGGCTCGATCATCCAGAATTCTGCAAGATGCCTGCTGGTATTTGAATTTTCAGCCCTGAATGTAGGGCCAAAAGTATATACTTCAGTTAATGCCAGGGCAAAAAGTTCAGCTTCAAGCTGGCCTGAAACGGTGAGGTTGGTTTCACGCTCGAAGAAATCCATGGAATAATCAACCTCTCCGGTTTCGGTTCTAGCTGGTTTATCGATGTCTAAAGTAGTTACTCTGAACATTTCTCCTGCACCTTCAGCATCAGAGGCAGTAATTATCGGGGTATGGACGTTGAAAAATCCCCTTTCATGAAAGAATTTATGAACTGCGTAGGACATTGCATGTCTTACCCTGAAAACTGCGCCAAAGGTATTGGTCCTAGGACGCAAATGTGAGATCTCCCGCAGGAACTCAAGAGAGTGTCTTTTCGGTTGCAGGGGATATTCGTCAGGATCTGCCTTACCCAGGAGGTCTATTTTTTCAGCATGCAATTCCACCTTCTGACCACCCCCGGCAGACTCTACTACTTCCCCCTGAACAGACAGGCAGGCACCGGTATTAATATCTTTGATCAGGTTCTCATCAAAACCAGCAGGATCAGCAACGATCTGAAGATTGTAAATGACCGATCCATCATTTATAGCGATAAACACCACATTCTTGCTTTCTCGCTTGGTCCGGACCCATCCGTTTACTTTTACCTTCCTGCCTACTTCCTGTTCCTGTAATATTTTTATTACTTTAACCTTTTGGTAATCCATTATTTTCATGTTAATTAGATGAAAACCTTGTTTTTTTCGTTATCAAATAAATTTCATATGATAACCTAAAGTGGATCGCAAAGCAACTATATATTAGGGTTTTTATCAATGAATTTATAGAAATATTCTATTTTTGGATATTATTTGATGAAGGTATTTTCAGGCATAATATTTATCTATAATTAATGCAAAGACTTGGGTTGACACAAACGCTTTCTCAAAAACTGTCTCCACAACAGATTCAGTTCATAAAGCTATTGCAGATACCCACCACAGAGCTTGAGACCAGGATAGAAGAAGAGCTTGAAACGAACCCGGCATTAGAAGAAGGGCCGGAACAGAATGAGGTTGATAATGCTGATGATGATGATTTTGATGAAACGACTGATTCTTCTACTGATGAAATAAGTCTTGATGATTACCTTCAGGATGATTATTCCGGATATAAGATGCAGGGAGATGGTTCAGGGGATGATGAGGATAAGGAAATCCCGATAGCCAGTGCACAATCCTTTATCGATCAGTTGAAAGATCAATTGGGATATCTGAAACTGGATCCAAGACAAAGGATTATTGCAGAACAACTTATTGGCAGCATAGAGGGAGATGGATATATCAGAAGGGAAATGGAATCCATCATCAACGATCTGGCCTTTTCTCAGAATATTGAGGCTACGCTGGAAGAATTGGAAGAAATACTTGAGAAGATACAGGATTTTGATCCACCAGGCATAGCTGCCCGTAACCTGAAAGAATGTTTACTGATACAGTTAAGAAGGAAGGAAGAAGAAAACGGGGATGTTCAGCTGGCAATTCGAATCCTTGAATCCAGCTATAATGATTTTACCAAGAAACACTTCGATAAGATCACAAAGAAGCTTAACATAGAAGATGAGGAGGCACTGAAAGATGCCATGGCAGTCATCACGAAGTTAAATCCCAAACCGGGGAGCAGTTCGGAGGGGATGGTAAGAACGCAATATTTAATGCCTGATTTCATTCTTACGAATGTCAATGGAAAGCTGGAGTTAACACTGAATTCCAGGAATGCACCTGAATTGAGGATCAGCAGATCCTATGCTGATATGCTGGATGCATATGACAAAAGCAAGACCAAAGACCAGAAGTTGAAGCAAACAGTAACCTTCGTTAAGCAGAAATTAGACTCCGCAAAATGGTTCATAGATGCCATAAAGCAAAGGCAGATGACCTTGCTGAATACTATGCAGGCCATCGTTAATTTTCAGTATGATTTTTTCCTTACCGGAGATGAAAGCAAATTGAGGCCCATGATCCTGAAAGATATAGCCAATACGATAAATATGGATATATCTACAGTTTCCAGGGTAGCCAACAGCAAGTCGATACAAACCGAATTTGGGATATTCCAGTTAAAGTATTTCTTCTCCGAGGGGATCAGTACAGATTCAGGCGAGGACGTAAGCAGCAGGGAAGTCAAGCAATCTCTAAAGGATATGATTGATAATGAAGACAAGAGTAAACCACTTTCTGATGATAAACTGGAAAAGCTTCTGAAAGCCAAGGGATATAATATAGCAAGAAGAACAGTGGCAAAATACAGGGAACAAATGAATATCCCTGTGGCCAGGTTAAGGAAGGAGTTATAGTGGGCAGGATCCTGGCAAACATCATATCATATATATTGCATCCTTTATTGATGCCAACTCTGTTATTGTTGATCTTACTTTTCTTCTTACCCCAATCCCTCCAGCCGGTATCTGGCAGGATTGCATTAATGATCATTCTGCTGGTTTTTATTACGACTTTTATAATTCCTGCGTTAAGCATCCTGGGATTGCGGTCAACGATGACAATATCCAGCATGAAACTCCGGAATCGATCAGAAAGAGTAATGCCTTTTGCATTCATCACGATCTTTTATGGGATAACGACGTATTTGTTCCACTCAAAGATAGAGATCAATGACCTTATACTGAGCATTTTTATCGGTGCCAGTTTCCTGGTGGCCGTACTGACCATCATTACTATATTTTTCAAGATCAGTGTTCACGCGGCAGGTGCCGGGTGTATGGTTGGGTTTTTATTATCGATTGCATTGATCTTCCCTGAACACAACCTGATGTGGGCATTGGTGACCGTTGTGCTTCTGGCAGGTTTGATTATGTCTGCTCGATTATACCTGGATGCACACACCCCTGCTGAGGTCTATTCAGGCTTTACCCTGGGATTATTCATCTCCTTTTTCAGCCTTTATATTCTGGTATGAGATATTGGTTTTCTTAATAAGGATATTTCAGATATAATTCGAGATCATATCAAGAATTATATTTTTTTAGGTAGTTCTTATAATTCACTTATTATTTCCTGAAAAATACTATTACCTATGAACGCTTCTTAAGTCCAGTTAAAACCCGGTTTCAACTTTCATGGATAATCTCAGTCGATTCCTTAAAAGAGATCGAAGGATATTCCAAAGGACATGGGTTGGGTTGTAGTTCCCAGGGGTCCGTTATCTTCTTCAAACAATTGGGTCAGGCTGTAATTGTAAAAAACCCCGATACTTGCATACTGAAAACGTCCTGTCAGGTTTACACGCCACCAGGCTGTATCATACTTTTCCTTTTGCTTGCTGATCTTCCTCTGATCATCCTGCTTATATTTTACTCTTGTTTTGGAAGATACCCTGAAATCAAAATTAGCACCAACCGTGATCTTAAAAGATTTTTTGGGATATTCACGGTTTGTATTGTAGGTTATCTCCAGAGGGATACCCACGTATACAGCATGAAACTGTGATCTTCTGATATCCGCATCAGCAGGGAGAATAGTATCCAGGTCAATAAGGACCGTCTCATATCCATCGTTACCGGGAACCGAGGCTATACTTCTGTTTTCCTTGAATGTAAATTTTTCTGAAGTAACTGAAATACCGGGATGAACAGAGAAATTAGATTTACCAAGCCATAGGTCCCATTTATAGTAACCCCGGAAATAAATGGAAGGCCAGAGTTTCGAGGACATATCATTGGGCAGGTCAGGAGCCCACACAAATCCAAGGTCAAGGCCTAGCACGCCGGGCAGGTCAGGTCGGGCACCCTCGAAAGATTTCTTTGTATTCGTCTCTTCTATATCCTGGTCTTCCTGCGCAATGCTAAAGCTTGATGAGATAAACAAGGCCATAAACATCAGCAGTCCAACTCTTTTTGACATTTTCATAAATTATTTCTCAGAATTTAAGGCGACAAAGATAATACATTTTGAAGCAGTATGGATAAAATGGTTTGCAGAATCTTATGGTTTTAACATTTATTCACAATTATGCGGTATATTTCAAAGGGATTAAAGAATCCGATTTTCTGAGCACGAAAAAAAAATAGGGATTATATTTGCAGCTGAAGGCCGACTAGCTCAACTGAATAGAGCACTTGACTACGGATCAAGAGGTTATAGGTTTGAATCCTATGTCGGTCACGAAGAGAAAAAGGCCTGTCGCGTTAGCGATGGGTTTTTCTTTTGCTGGCGAGCCGAAAGCATTTCGAGCGAGCATAGCAGAAGAAAAAGACAGTAATCGAAGATCGCAGGCTTTGTTTTCGGAATTCGGACCACTATAGGATCGCGTAGCAATCCAATACACATCAGTAGAGCGAGCATCACTGAAGAAAAGGTCAGCAATCGTAGATTGATGGCTTTGTCAACCCTGTCCATGTAAATTGAAACTTATATTTTCAAATTACATGGATATTTGTATCTTTAAGAAAAGTTACGGTTATGAATTATATAAACAGGTTACTGGAAGATAATTTGAAGGAGTATATCGGCTTCTTCCCAGCTACTGCTATTCTGGGTCCGAGACAATGTGGAAAGTCCACCTTAATTAAAGAATTTTTAAAGGACAGAAAAGAAAGTATTTATCTTGATCTTCAACTAGAATCTGACCGGCTCAAACTTAGTAATCCTGAACAGTTTTTCTCTTATAATAAAGATAAACAAATATGTCTTGATGAAGTCCAGAGAGTACCCGGAATATATTCGAGATTAAGAAGTATTATTGATAAAAATAGAAGAGCAGGACGGTTTATTATCCTTGGATCTGCATCCAGGGATTTAATTAAACAAAGTTCTGAATCACTTGCCGGTAGAATTGGCTACTTGGAACTCTCTCCATTTATATTTCCTGAAATCTCTGAATATAAATCAGTCAACGATTTATGGGTTCAGGGCGGATTCCCTGATTCGTTTCTGGCATCTTTGAAGCTTAGCCAGAGTTGGCGTAATAATTTCATCAGAACCTTTTTGGAAAGAGACATACCTCAGATAGGATTTTCAATTCCAGCAGACACTATAGGAAGATTGTGGAAGATGCTTGCTCATAATCATGGTCAAACACTACAATTATCTAATCTTGGTCGTTCTCTTGGTGTTAGCCACACAACTGTTAGAAACTATATTGATTTATTGAATCAAACATTCATGACCAGGGAACTTAAACCTTTTGAGAGCAACATAGGTAAAAGACTGGTAAAGTCATCCAAATTATATATTCGTGATTCAGGAATACTCCATAGTTTATTGAATATTTCAGACTTCAACGAATTGGTATCTCACCCTGTTTTCGGATTCTCCTGGGAAGGATTCGTTATTAATAACATTTGTACCTATTTAAATGAATACGAGGCTTATTTCTATAAGACCACTCAAGGAGCGGAGCTGGATTTAATTTTAATAAAAGGGGATAAAAAAATTGCTTTTGAACTCAAAGTTTCGGATGCCCCAAAATTAACAAAGGGATTTTGGAATGCTATAGAAGATACGAAACCAAATATCACTTACGTGGTTTCGCCAATATCCGACAAATATCCAGTTTCTGAAAATATATATGGAATCGGATTGCCTATGTTATTCGAAGAACTAAAGTCATTTAAAGATTAAAGTACATAATACATTTTTTAATATAACTTTCAGAACTCTTATTGATCTTCAGGAGTATTTATAATATAAATCAAATCAAAGTTTTAAAATAAATGACAAAAAACAATATCAAAAAGATGAATATTTCATCAATTGAATTGTTAAATTGTATGACATAAATTATTTCGCTTTTGCTAGAAATCTTCCTTTCTATTGATTAAATAACCTTATGACAAATCTGAACACAAAGAATTCCCGGTCAAGAAGAAAGTTTTTTAAACATGCCTTTGCTTCAATCTCATTGGGTACCACAGGCATCTATAGCCTGAAGGCCAATGGCGCTTCAAACAAAGATCTATCTTTCGATGGAGAACGTGAAAGCATAAAGATCACTAAACTGGAGACCTTTAAAGTAAAACCGAGATTTCTTTTTCTTAAAGTACATACTGACCAGGGGATCACCGGTCTTGGGGAACCCATAACCGAAGGAAGGGCAGATACCTGCGCAGCGGCTATTAAGGAAATGGAGCCCTATATATTGGGAAAAGATGCAAGGAAGATCATGCATCACCGGCAGGCCATATACAGACATTCCTTCTATCGTGGCGGCCCGATACTTACCAGGGCAGTGAGGGGACTGGAACAGGCACTCTGGGACATCAAAGGAAAAGCCCTTGGCGTTCCAATATATGAGTTACTGGGTGGACCTACCCGGGACAGGATCCGGGTATACGCTCATGCACGTTCCGTTGAATCCATAAAGAAGGCAAAAGCTGAGGGATTTACGGCTTTCAAGACCGGTGTAAAAAATGCCACACAATCAGGGATAATTGCCTCTCAGAGATTTATTGAGGAAGCAACCGAAGCCTTTGCTGAATTGAAGGATGCGGCTGGAAAAGATGGAGATGTCGGCATCGACTTTCATGGGGCAATAAGTCCTCAAAATGCGGGATTGCTGATCCATTCATTGGAGCCTTATCAGCCATTCTTTATAGAAGAGCCGGTCAACTGCCAGAACGTAGATATCATGGCAAATCTGGCCAAGGAGACATATCTTCCAATAGCAACCGGGGAAAGAATATTTACGAAATGGGGATTCAGGGAAATCCTTGAAAAACAGGCCGCCAGCATTCTTCAGCCAGATTTATGCCATGCGGGAGGTATATTCGAAGGCCGGTTAATAGCTGGGATGGCAGAGGCATATTATGCTTCAGTTGCGCCTCATAATCCATTGGGTCCCATATCCCTGGCCAGTGGATTGCAATTGGCAGCCAGCATCCCAAATTTTCTATGCCAGGAACAGGTGACACTTGGTGAAGGGTATCTTAAGGAACCGGGCGGGGTTAAGGATGGTCATATAGAAACACCGAAGGGTCCGGGATTGGGAATTGAACTTGATGAAGACGCTTTAAAAGAAAAGTTGGGGCATGAATGGAGGAACAGGGAATCTTACCTCGATTCCGATGGTTCTGTAGTTGATTGGTAATCCGATGTCGATCATTAAGAGAACAAGCGCCTTCCCAGGGCCTTTTTCATCTCATATAGGACAAGAAAGTTCGAACTCCACAGTGGGCTGAGATTGACCTCGAATTTTTGTCCTTTCGCCATCCTGATAAGTTGCCTGGCATAATAACCCCCTTCCGCTGCATCTTCAAATTGTTTTATACCTGTCCTGATGACCAGGTTTTCCAATGAAGGGACTTTACCCTCAATAAAACCTGCAATCTTATCCCGGTCGGTAATGAAGGGGCGTGCCATCCCGATCAGATCCAATTCCCTGTTTTCCAGGATCTCATTACAGAAGTCAAAGGTTCTGAATCCCCCGGTGATCAACAGAGGTAAATCGCTTATGCCTCTGACTTTATGTGCAAAATCCAAAAAATAGGCTTCCCTTCGTTTTGTACTCTCCCTGACTTCAGCCTGGTCTTCATTCATCAGAAAGAACGCTACCTTCTCATAGGTACCCCCGGAAATTTCCAGCAGGTCAATCTTTTCTTTGTCCAGCATCTTTACGACCTCCTGGGATTCTTCTTCCGTCAAACCACCCTTTTGAAAATCCGCGGAGTTCAATTTAACAGACAATGGAAATTCCGGACCTACCTGCTTCCGTATCTCCCTGAGAATGGTTAACAAAAGTCTGCTCCGGTTTTCAATACTACCACCCCATTGGTCCGTCCGGATATTAGAGGCCGGTGATAAAAACTGGCTGAGCAGATATCCGTGGGCAGAGTGTACCTGAACGCCCGTAAAGCCAGCTTTTTTAACCAGAACCGCTGTTCTAACGAATCCTTTGATAACCGCTTCAATATCATGTTCAGACATGGCCTTAGGCTTTCCAAAAAGACCTAATTTCTCAAGTTGTACTGCTGAGGGTGCCATAGGGCGGCCAGTATTGAACCTGTTGGTTTGTCTTCCGGCATGTGAGACCTGTACCCATATATGATTGCCCTTTTTTTTCCCGGCATCTGCCCATCGACTTAACTGGGGTAACATACTTTCCTCAAAACAAACATTTCCGGCCGATTCCAGATTTTTGTGATCGATCATGATGTTACCGGTGATCAACAGGCCAGCATTGGTATCCGCCCAGTCTTCATATAATCTTATATGCCCTTCAGTAGGTTCAAAATTTTTATTGCTTATCCTTTCAGTCATGGCGGATTTCACCAGGCGGTTGTTAAGGATCACACCACAGGGCAGGGTGAACTTTGTGTTGATATGGTTATTATTCATGTTATAATGTTTGGAGATACGCAAAGGTCATAATAAAGAAGACTAAATTTTTTCCAATAAACCGGAAGGTACGTAAAATTCTCTACCTCTTCAACTGATAAATCAAAACCATTCTGATTACACAGTATGAATCCGGATTCGGTCAAATCTAAAAATTGCTTAAATCAATACCTGGCCCTTCACGATGTGTTGACCCTATTCTGAAATCATCAAAACCTGCTCCGAATCCCAGTGATAAACGATCTATGCGACTTAAATCCTGAAAGTTTTAGCTTTGGCTGTGGGTTCCTTCGCCATAAAAATAATCCAGTTTAAAAAATACGAAGCACACTGGTAAAGAATGCGTACCTTTACAGACCATCTTTCATCATCATTCTATTTTTCAACCGTAATCATTAAATAATTTTTATGAAGAACTTAAAGTGCAAGTCATGAAAATACTACTCATTTCCCCAACGGTTGATGCCGAGAAAAGGACCAATAAAGGATTAATGATGCCGCAGCTGGCACTTTATATCCTTGAAGGATTAACCCCGGAAGAGCATGATGTCCATATTATTGAAGAAGAGACCTCCCCTGTTGATCTGGATCAGAAGTGTGATCTGGTAGGAATAAGCTGTATGACAGCCAATGCCCCGAGAGCCTATGAGCTTTGCATGGAATTTAAGAAAAGAGGAAAAACTGTAATATTAGGTGGGGTTCATCCGACGATACTCCCGGAAGAAGCCCTGCTGCATGCTGACTGTGTGGTAGAGGGTGAAGCTGAAGGCGTATGGGACACCTTGCTTAAAGATTTCCAGAAAAACGAACTCAAAGAGAGATATCATGAGCCAAAGCCTGATCTGACAAAATATGTTCCTAAAGATTTTAAGAAAATTATTAAAAACAGATTATTTAAGATGATCCCGGTTATGACAACCCGGGGTTGCCCATATAATTGTGAATTTTGTTGCGTCACGAACCTTTTTGGTAAGAAGATCAGGCATATCCCAATCGAAAATGTAGTTTCAGATATCCTGGATTCAGGTGCAAAAAATATCATGTTCCTGGATGATAATATCATAGGCCATCCAAAATATGCCAAAGCTTTGTTTAAGGCAATTAAACCTCTTAATGTCAACTGGGTGGGCCAGGCTTCTGTATCCTTGCTTGTAGCGGATGACGAGTTGATGCAATTGGCAGCCGAAAGTGGATGCAAAGCCATGTTCTTTGGTATTGAAAGTGTATCTGTTGACCAGTTGCAGACTTTAAGAAAAGCCCTGAAAGAAATTGAACACCTGGAAAGTGCCCTGAAGAAAATTAAAAAGATGGGTATTCTGATCCATGCTTCTATGGTTTTTGGTTTTGATAATGATACGAAAGAGATATTCACTGAGACCGTGGAGTTCCTGATCAAGAACAAGGTAAGTACCGTTTCTTTCAATGTCCTGACCCCTTATCCGGGAACTAAAATTTATGATGAATTGAAAAGTGAGGGCAGGTTAACTACCACTGATTGGAAATATTACGATCACAATACCGTAGTATTCACGCCCAAGAATATGACTCCTTATGAGCTCCAGATGGGAAAGATCAATGCCAGGAAGAAATTTTACAGCTTACCATCTGTTCTGAAACGGCTTTCCGGAAATATGTATAATCCTAAATTATATCTGCCCATGAATTACGGACATATGAAGCAGGTACGGATTGAGGCGCGACGAATGGAAAAGCTCAAGTTTGAATTGTTTGAAGAGGTCCCCGCCTGATGAAGGCTTTATAACACTTTTTGCCTGGATGCAAAAACCCATACTTGAATCCTCCATTAAGGAGAATTTTCAATATAATCTCAGGTTGACATCATAACGTCAAAATATCATAGCGAAAAATTTATCATGGAATACAATTAAGAGGTTATCTTTGTACCTGAAATATGAAATAACCTTTGACAATCGAGGTATAAATTATTAACAGATCTATTCAAGGATTATTCATGGTTGTAAATTTTTATAGGATATAGATATTCTGGTAGAATAAATTTATTTAA
>CBDUCT010000029.1:0-17665 GCA_965365715.1 uncultured Cyclobacteriaceae bacterium
CAGATTCTGATATTATTCTGATGATGGGCTCAGTTTTTGATTTCCTGAGATGAACCCATTCATTACCGAATTCAATTTTCACGCCATCTATCGTGTTAACGGGCTGATTCTTGTATTTGTTTTTAATTCCTTCAAGAATGCCATCTACATTAATTTCGGGGGTCAGCTCAATTTTATTTTTTGAAATGGAATAATTTGGATAGGAAGTCCTTAAAAATGAGGCTGGCTTACCAAACTTAGCCAGGTAGGTAAGGAATAATGCAATACCCACGAGGGCATCACGGCCATAATGCAGTTCAGGGTAAATAACCCCGCCATTGCCTTCTCCTCCTATAACGGCATTATTTTCCTTCATAACTTTTACCACATTTACTTCTCCCACAGCTGCTGGGAAATATTCACAGCCATAATTTTCAGTGATGTCTCTCAGGGCTTTGGATGAGGATAAGTTGGAAACGGTATTACCTTTGGTATTCTGTAATATATAGTCAGCTACCGCAACCAGTGTGTATTCCTCTCCATAGGGTATACCATTCTCAGCAATGAGGGCCAGCCTGTCAACATCCGGATCCACTACTATACCAAGATCGAAGTTCCCCTTTTCTATTTCTCCACATATTTCAGTAAGGTTTTCCGGTACAGGTTCTGGATTATGCGGGAAGTGACCATTCGGTTCAATGTAATGAGCACTAATTCGATCAACACCCAGGGCATTGAGTAATTTTGGAACAGCAATTCCGCCTGTAGAATTTACACAGTCAATCGCAATTTTAAAATTCCGTTTCTTTATAGCTTCAACATCAACGAGTGGTAATTTCATTATTCCGATTATATGCCGGTCAATATAATCGTCGATGACTTCGTAAGCACCAATCTTGCTTTGTGTCTTAAACACAAATTCCTGTTTTTCAGATATATCCAGAATATATTGACCATCATCTTCGGAAATAAATTCTCCCTGTGAATTCAGAAATTTAAGGGCATTCCAGTTAAGTGGGTTATGGCTCGCCGTAACGATTATTCCGCCACCAGCCGCTTCTTTTTCTACGGCAAATTCTACGGTGGGAGTAGTTGATAATCCCAGGTTAATTACATCAATACCAAGGTTACGAAGTGTATGAATAACAAGATCAGCAATCCATGGACCGGAAATCCGGGCATCCCGCCCTATTACTACTTTATCTGGTCCTTCCTGTTCCCTGATCCACATGCCATATGCAGAACTAAAATTTACAACATCAATAGGGGTTAATCCTTCACCTGGCACTCCTCCAATTGTGCCACGTATCCCGGAGATGGATTTAATCAAAGCCACGGTTTTCGGTTTTTAGTACGTAAAATCAGTTTGGGTAATGCTTATTTGAATTTCGAAAGTACTTTGTTGACTTCACTATGACATTTGTCACCTGCTTCCACTTTCTTACCACACATTCCACAAGATACACCTTCCTTGTGAAGAAATGGGCTTTGTGATGCACATGTTCCTCTGAATTTACCTCCTTTAATAAAAATCAGCCTAACTGACATCAGGAGGAAAAAGACCCCGACCAAAACGATTGCAATTATAACAGTTGTCATTTAATTCAAATATTTTGAGCAAATTTACACGATTATATAAATAACCAACAAAACTATTCAATGTTTTCTGGTTTGTTCGGTATTATAAATCTTAAAATAAAATAATATGCCTAAAATTGACGTGCCCAAGGATCCCGAACGCGAAAGAAAACTGAAGGCATTTGACAAATTACTAACCATAATGGATGAACTTAGGGTCAATTGTCCCTGGGACAGGAAACAGACATTTGAATCTCTACGTTATCTGACAATTGAAGAAGTATATGAACTTTCCGATGGAATATTAGACCATGACCTTGAAGAAATAAAAAAGGAATTAGGTGATCTGATGTTGCATCTGGTGTTCTATTCTAAAATTGCATCTGAAAAAAAAGCATTTGACATAGGGGATGTACTGGAAAATATCTGTAATAAACTTATACACCGGCATCCACATGTATATGG
Source organism: uncultured Cyclobacteriaceae bacterium (assembly GCA_965365715.1). GTDB lineage: Bacteria > Bacteroidota > Bacteroidia > Cytophagales > Cyclobacteriaceae > JAGTVG01. The sequence goes on from CBDUCT010000029.1 coordinate 2,023, forward strand.
AGATGAGGATGCTGAAGATGAAGAAAAAGTAAAACAGAACTGGGAAAAAATTAAATTAAAGGAAAAAGGCATTCAATCCGTCCTGGGCGGTGTGCCAAATGCTTTACCCGCCCTTGTGAAAGCTATGAGGATCCAGGAAAAGGCCCGTGGTGTTGGCTTTGACTGGGAAGAAAAGGAACAGGTCTGGGAAAAAGTGCGTGAGGAGATGGAAGAGTTCCATAAGGAATTCAACCTATATGAAGAAGGAAAAATAGATATCTCTACCGCAACAAATGAATTTGGTGATCTGTTATTCTCTCTCGTCAATTATGCCAGATTCATAGATATCAATCCAGAGGATGCGTTGGAAAGAACCAATAAAAAATTCATAAGCCGGTTTCAATACCTGGAAAATGAAACAAGGAAAGCCGGGAAGAAGATCTCCGATATGAGTCTTAGGGAGATGGATGAGTACTGGGAAAAAGCAAAAGAGATCTAAAACAATAGCATTTTTTACCTTGGTGGTTGTTTTACCCTGATCATTGTTTTGCCTAACGCGTTTTTTTACCCCGGATGTTTTGTTACCCCGGGCGTTTTTATATTGATAAAATTGGAAAAATCACTAAATAAATATTGATCAAATAACATAATTCTATTTAAGACTATTTTTAAAAATTATGATTAAAATATACCATAATCCCCGCTGCAGGAAAAGTCGTGAAACCCTCAACCTGATAAAGGAAGCCGGTCATGAACCGGAAATCATTGAATACCTTAAAAATCCCCCTTCTGCCTCAGAGTTAAAAGAACTTCTTGAGAGAATGGGTAAAAAACCTATGGAGATCTTAAGAAAAGGTGAAGAGGTTTTCAAATCCAATTTTAAAGGTAGAACATTCTCAGATGATGAATGGATCCGTATCATGGTGGAAAATCCCAAATTGATTGAAAGACCCATTGTAATAAAAGGAGATGAGGTCAGACTGGGCAGACCACCTGAAACAGTCAAGGAGATATTATAAAGGGATATAATGTCTTTTCCCTCAACTCATTTTTTAGCGCAGATTTGGTTTGAATTTAAGAACATTCAATGTTTTTTACTGATAAAGCTGTATTCCGGTATCATAAAATTCGTCCTTTTCTTTCCAGAATAAACGTTTATCGGAATTTGCGATCTCCCGGAGCGCAAAACCAAACGATTTTGCGAATTTTAATACATAATTAAAATTTAAAGTCTCCGCTTCATCAGATGGTTGATGATAGTGCTTTATAATTTCTTGATTCATCCCCCGGAAACCAACTGAGAAAGTAACTGATGGAATTCCCTTCTGAGAGAAAATGATATTATCGGAGTTATTAAATAAAAACTGGGTATCATCGGTCCCATCAAATACTTCCAGTCCACCAGCATCACATGCCCTTTCAAAAACCTGATCCCCATTGATTCTTCTCATCCCCATAACTGTTGCGATGGTTGTGTCATTATAACCTCCGCCATCTGTATTGAGACAAAAAACGATTTTACTCAGGTCAAGGGGAGACTCACGGATAAACCATTTGCTGCCTAATAATCCTTTTTCCTCACCTGTCAGCAACAAAAAAACGACAGAGCGTTTTGTAGGGTATTTGGCAATATTCTCTGCAGCCAGAAGTACGCTCATCACTCCAATGGCATTATCACGTGCACCATTGTAAATGGAATCACCGGAGGCATCGGGTTGGCCGACACCAACATGGTCATAATGGGCAGAACAGACTATGAATTCATTTTTTAGAATGGGATCTGTGCCTTCCACCAAACCAACAATATTATTCGTAACGAATTGCTCTTCTCTCTTACCTAATATTTCTATACTTATATCTCCCATGGGATCATTGCCTACGACCGTTTTAAAAACATTATTGATATCCTGTACCAGTACATGATGAAAATCATCATTCTTATCCTCTGACTGAGCCAGAACTATGCGGGAACGATTGTAATAGTTATAAAAACGGGACCAGTAAGGATGGTTGCCTTCGAAAACTTCAATTAATCCTTTGGAATTCGTTTCCCTGGCCATCCGCTCAATCTTCCTTGATTGCTCATTGATCTCACGGGGATTTAATTGATCACTTTTACTTATATATACTATAATTATTTTGTTCTCCAGTTCATGGTTTTCTATATTATTGATCTGAGGATCATAGGTTATAACCTTTGCGTTTATTAATGGACCAGAACCTGTCAGATGAACCATATTGTCAGTATTTGACATTATCCGGCCCTGATATTTAATAATAAGTTCTTCTGGCTGACCTTTATTCACCATTTTCACTGGTTGATTATAATTCTCAAACCCAAATGCAGAATGCACCCCGGCATTTTCAAAAAAAGCGGCAGCATAATCTGCAGCAAGCTCTAGTCCTTCTGAAGGAGTATCCCTTCCTTTAAGCTTATCAGAAGCTATAAATTCGACGATGGATCGCGCTTTTTCGAGGCTATAGGTTTGCTTTATAGCTTGATTTGTATCCTGTGCGAACAGGGTATTTATAAAAAGGAGAAAGCATCCTGTAAGCCAAATGTGTTTCATATTTTATCAGTCTTTATCCTTTAAAAATAACAATTATCAAAATAAAGGAATGTATTATGATTATTAATTTAAATTTGTTCAAATTATATCCTTTTAAAATTCCGTGTGTGAATTACTCCCTTAACACTTCAATATGAGAATAATACAACTCAGTCTGGCTGCTTTACTTTTTACTATTTTTACAACAAGCGCCCTGCATTATAAGGGTTATTCCCAAACAAATAAAGATTATGAACAACAATCTGATATTTTATACAGGGATGTATCTGTCGAACCTGTAACAGATTATATGAAGGAAAGGTGCGTTCTGGACATATACTATCCAAAAAATAAGCAGGGATTTCCAACTGTAGTCTGGTTTCATGGTGGCGGCTTAAAGGCCGGAAACAAATTTATTCCTCAATGGCTGAAAAATAAGGACATAGCTGTTGTCGCTGTCAATTACAGGTTTTCCCCTGAGGTATCATGCCCGGCATACATACAGGATGCAGCCGCAGCGGTAGCATGGGTATTCAGGAATATAGAGGCTTATGGAGGAGACACCGGACTGATCATTGTCTCAGGACATTCTGCAGGAGGTTATCTAACCAGTATGATAGGACTGGACAAAAGGTATCTGGAAGTATACGGCATTGATGCAAACCAGATTGCCAGCCTGGTCCCCTTCAGTGGTCATACCATAACTCATTTTACAATAAGAGAGGAAAGAGGGATAGCTGGCACACAGCCAATTATAGATGAATTCGCTCCACTGTATCACCTTAGGGATGATGCGCCTCCTTTAATACTTATAACAGGAGACCGCGAACTTGAAATGCTGGGCCGGTATGAAGAAAATGCCTATATGATGCGGATGATGAAAGTGGTCGGGCATCAGGAGACAACTTTATATGAACTGGATGGATTTGATCATGGTGGAATGGCAGTACCTGCCTACCCCTTACTGATCAGGGAAGTGAGGAGATTGATCAAGGAAAAGGCTTCTGATACTGAATAAGGGAGCATAAATCTCAAATAATTCTTCTTTCCAATATTCAAGTTTATTAAGTTTACTTTCCCTTTACAATAAAATGTTATTTGATTAATACATTACTAAAAATTAACACTTAAAAAAAACTAAAAGTACTCATGAAAACATCAAACTATTTAGCCATTTTTTTAATGGTATTTGTGATTTGTTTCGGCTTCTCGTCTTTGGTAAAAGCCCAGGGTGAACAGCCAAAGAAAAGTCCACGTGCCACAGTTAGCCAGGTGGTTGGCGTCGACACCAAAGTTACTATTGATTACAGCAGGCCTGCAATGAGAGGAAGGGACATTTATTGGGACGTTGTACCTAATGGAATGGAAGAACCGAATAATTATTCCGACAATAAGCCTTTTCCATGGCGTGCCGGCGCTGATCAGAACACGACCATAGAATTTAATAATGACCTCGAAATTGAAGGTAAGTCTGTTCCGGCAGGAAAGTACAGCTTACATATGATCCCATCTGAAACAACCTGGATAGTCATATTCAATAAGGTGAATGATGGATGGGGCAGTTATAAATATGATCAAAGCCAGGATGCACTAAGGGTTACTGTTACCCCGAAAAAGGTTCACTCAGTTGAACGCTTAACCTATAATTTCATGGACCTGGATGGCTATGCAGCCACTGCCTTCCTGCATTGGGGAGAAAAGCAGGTGCCCTTTAAATTAAAGGTGGCCGGTAAATAATTAAAGTTAAAAAAGTTAAAATAGTGGCCTGTAAAAAAATCTAAATTGCAGGCCATTATTATGAACTCCCGGGATTTAATCCGTACCGGGACTTCCATTTTCCTTGGGACAGTCTGTCATATCCATTCTTTGTATATTTTCCCTCGCATATTGATTTCACAAAATTAATTTTCATCGAAAGAACCAATTCTTTAATTACGAACTTACCGGCAAAGAAAACATTAAATCCACCTTTTCCCTGAGCCACAAATTGAGAATTCAGATCCTGGCTCATGTAGAGATCCATCAGCCAGTATTTTTCAGACAACATCAAACGAAGTGCATAGCTTTTCACAATTTGAGCAGATAGCAGAAAAGATAAATGGAATTTTTTGAATTCTATTGTTTGTCAATTGAGAAATAAATGAGGCCTGCTTTTTAATAGACTATAATTTTTCACAACTTTGTGGGCTGATTTATAATCACATGAAATCCACATCTTAAACGACTATAACGCAAAGACGGATGAATAAAAATCTGGCACTATGCTTCCTGAAGTATTGTTGCCAGATCATGTGGATTCTCCCGCTATTGCGGGGCAGGCTATCCGGCCTTTGATAAAAAATTATATGCGGATGAAAGTACTGAAATTTGGAGGCTCCTCAGTTGGCTCACCTGACAATATACGGCAGGTCAGCAATATAATTTCGGATTATTTAAATGATGGAGAAAAGATCATTGTAGTTACTTCCGCAATGTATGGAATTACAAATGACCTGATAGAAGTGGGAAAAGCCGCTGCAGCGGATGATGAAAATTACACCGAATTATCAGATAGAATAGTTAGCCATCATTTATCTGCTATCAAGGAACTGATTGACATAAAATCGCAGAGCAGCATCATTGCACAAATGAAGTTTCTGACCAACAATCTGGAGGACCTGTTGCATGGTGTATTTCTGCTGAAAGAGCTCTCTCCCCGAACCCTGGACCTGGTCATGAGTTTTGGTGAACGGCTGGCTGCCTTAATTATCTCATCCTACTTAAATCAACTGGGCTTCCCTTGTGAATGGCTCGATGCACGTCAACTGATAAAAACAAACGATCAGTTTGGAAATGCAAAGGTTTTTGAGTCTCTCACTTTTGAGAATATCAGGAAATATTTCGAGTCGCATGAAAAATTACAGGTGGTTACAGGCTTTGCCGGTTCTACATCAAAAGGTGAAACTACCACCCTGGGACGAGGAGGCTCTGACTATACAGCGGCTTTATTCGGAGCGGCTCTGGGAGTAGATGAAATTGAGATCTGGACGGATGTGGATGGCGTTTTGACTACTGATCCTAAAAAGGTCCAGGATGCTTTTCCTCAAAACTCATTGTCCTATGTTGAAGCAATGGAACTGTCACACTTCGGTGCCAAGGTGATCTACCCGCCTACATTACAGCCGGCTTTTACCGAAAAAATTCCTTTACGAATAAAGAATACCTTTAATCCCTCATTTCAAGGAACTATTATCAGTGAAATGACCGAGAATAAGGATTTCCTTATAAAAGGGATTTCCTCCATTGAAAATATCTCATTGATCAACCTTACAGGAAGTGGAATGGTTGGTGTACCGGGTGTATCTTCCCGTTTGTTCGGTACACTTGCCAGGAACGAGATCAATATAATTCTGATCACCCAGGCTTCTTCGGAACATTCTATCTGCTTTGCCATTAGTCCGGATCAAACCGAACAAGCCAAAACGGCAATTGAGGAGGAGTTCTCCAATGAGATCATGAATCATAAGATCGACGAAGTAAAGATCCAGTCAGGGTTATCTATAGTGGCCATTATCGGAGAAAACATGAAAAATACCCCAGGTATTTCAGGCAAGCTGTTTGAAGCCCTGGGTAAAAATGGGATAAATGTTGTTGCCATAGCACAGGGATCCTCCGAACTGAACTTGTCTGTGGTCATCTCACATTTTGACCTGCCTAAATCACTGAATACACTTCATGAGGCTTTTTTTCTTTCGAATGTAAAGACACTGCACCTCTTCCTGGTAGGCACAGGTTTAATTGGCAGCACACTGCTTTCACAAATTAAACAACAGGAAAAGTATTTACTCAAGGAGCATAATATGCAATTCAAGCTCGTTGGTATAGCAAATAGCAGGAAAATGTATTTCAACAGGGAAGGCATTTCTATGGAAACATGGAAAGACCATATTGATCAGGCGACAGAGACATCGAATATGCAACAGTTCGTCGATAAAATGCTGCATCTGAATCTATCAAATAGCATTTTTGTAGATTGCACAGCCAGCCAATCGGTAGTTGATGTCTATGAACAGGTTCTTGATAATAATATTTCAATAACAACACCCAATAAACTTGCTAATTCCGGACCTCTTGAGAATTATAATAAATTATACAGATTATCCAGGAAGAAATATATTAAGTACTTATATGAAACCAATGTGGGTGCCGGACTCCCGGTAATAACCACCTTAAATGATCTGAAATGGAGTGGAGACTGGATAATAAGAATAGAGGGTGTATTATCGGGAACCCTGTCCTATATATTTAATAATTTCGATGGTTCCGTAAAATTCAGCCAGGTGGTCAGAGAGGCTAAGGAAAAAGGCTTCACAGAACCTGATCCAAGGGATGACTTAAATGGAATGGATGTAGTCCGTAAGATCTTGATCCTATCCAGGGAGGTTGGATATGAAATGCATATTGAGGAAGTGAAAAATGAACCTTTCATACCCGAATCCTGTTTTGCTGTCAAGTCGGTGGATGATTTCTTCAAGGAGCTGGAAAAATATGATGATCACTTTACCGAACTGCTGGAAAAGGCCCGGAAGAAGAAACATAAATTACGTTTTATGGCCACTATGGCTGAAGGTAAAGCCAGTGTTGGCCTTCGTTCAGTTGGGCAGGATCATGCCTTGTATAATTTATCCGGGAGTGATAATATGCTTTCATTTACCACAACCCGCTATCAGGAAAGGCCTCTGGTTATTAAAGGACCGGGAGCAGGAGCGGAGGTTACAGCCGCCGGGGTTTTTGCAGATATAATCAGTATAGCCAATTACTTACCATAACGGCAATTTCTAATGGAAAGCATCAGGGTTTTCGCTCCGGCTTCAGTAGCTAATGTATCATGTGGATTTGATATTCTGGGTTTTGCACTAAACAGCCCGGGAGATGAGATTATTTTGAGCAAAAACAACTCCGGTGAAGTAAAAATAGTTGATATTTCAGGCGATGATGGACAACTGCCAAAGGATCCGGACAAGAATTCCGCCTCAGCAGTAATAAAAAATATTCTTGAGCATTTGAAGATTCCTCTGGGTATAAATATTCGATTGCATAAAAAAATGCCCCTGGGCAGCGGTCTTGGATCAAGTGCGGCAAGTTCTGTGGCCGCAGCCTATGCACTGAATGAATTACTGGGCAATCCATTAGATTCAATCGAAGTTCTGGAAGCTGCTATGTATGGGGAAAAAATTGCCTGTGGGTCAGATCATGCTGATAATGTAGCTCCGGCATTATATGGGGGATTTGTATTAATAAGAAGCTATATTCCCCTGGATGTGATCAAACTTCCCGCCCCGGAGGAACTGTATGCTTCGGTAATTCATCCCCGGATCGAGATAAAAACAAAGGATGCAAGGGATATTTTAAAAAAACAGGTACAACTGAAAAATGCCATTAAACAATGGGGCAATGTGGGAGGACTTATTTCAGGTTTGTATACCTCTGATTATGAATTGATTGGCAGGTCAATGGTAGATCACATAATTGAACCAATCCGCTCCATTTTAATCCCGGGCTATGATGCTGTGAAAGCGGCCGCTCTGGATTCCGGAGTCCTGGGATGTGGGATATCCGGATCAGGCCCTTCGGTTTTTGCATTGAGCAGAGGATCAAGGGTTGCCCGCAAAGCAGCACAAAAAATGAAAGAAGAATTTAAAAAAATCGGTATAGAAAGCGATATTTACGTGTCAAAGGTTAATAATCAGGGCCCTATAGTGCTCGAAAAAGAATGAATTTCTACAGTACAAACCATAGTGCTCCACAAGTAAGTTTTAAGGAAGCAGTGCTACACGGCATGCCGCCGGATAATGGGCTGTATATGCCTTTGTCTATTCCTAAAATACCTGCTGATCTGCTGAATGACCTGCCTGATTTAAATTTCCAGGAACTGGCACTTGAGATCAGTAAATTATGGCTTAATGAGGACATTGATGAAAAATGGTTGAAAAAGATCGTATATGAGGCAATTGACTTTGACGCGACCTTACATAAAGTAAAGGAAAACATATTTTCTCTTGAGCTATATCATGGCCCCACCTATGCCTTTAAAGATTTTGGCGCAAGGTTTATGGCCAGATTATTATCCCATTTTGTGAGGAAAGAGTCAAATGAAACGGTGATTCTCGTAGCCACATCTGGAGACACAGGCAGTGCTGTTGCTCAGGGATTTTTTAAGATACCCGGGATATATGTTGTACTATTATACCCTGGTGGAAAAGTAAGCAAATTACAGGAAAAACAGATCACAACCATAGGAGGAAACGTGACGGCTCTCGAAGTGGATGGCACCTTTGATGATTGTCAGATGTTGGTAAAACAAGCCTTTCTTGATGAAGACCTGAATGATATAATGCACCTGACTTCCGCTAATTCTATCAATTTTGCCCGGTTATTGCCTCAGTCTTTTTATTACATATATGCATATGCTCAATTAAAACAATACGAAAAACCAATCGTGTTTTCTATTCCAAGTGGAAACTTCGGAAATATGTGCGGTGCTTTGCTGGCAAAAAAAATGGGCATACCGATTCATCATCTCATTGCCGCAACAAATGCAAATAATATTGTCCCTCAATATCTAGAATCCGGTAAATTTGAACCAAGACCCTCACTAAAGACCATATCCAACGCCATGGATGTCGGGAATCCCAGTAATTTTCCCAGAATTCTTGAATTATACGGAAACAAATACGAAAATGTGATCAAGGATATTCATGGTTCAGCTTATTCAGATCATATTACCAAAAAGGCCATTTTGAATATATTCAAAGATAATCATTACCTTATGTGCCCTCATTCTGCCATAGGATACCTTGGGCTTCATGATTATTTACTTGGCAGGGAAAATGAATTTACAGGAGTTTTTGTATCCACGGCCCATCCGGCAAAATTCAGTAACGAGATAAATAAATTCCTGGATTATGAGATTGCCTTTCCACATGGTCTTAAAAGTGTAATGAATAAAAAGAAAGTATCGGTTAAAATGAACAGCGATTATGAGGACTTCAAAAGGTTCTTACTAAAAGCCAGCTGGAGGAAGAAATAAACGCTATATTAGGCGGCATCCCTGAAACATTTTTTTTATTTCCGTTTTTATTCATATCCTTGTTATCTAAACAATTTCAATCCGTTGGATTTTTTTCTAAATAACATCAACATCCTTCTATTGATCGTAGGTTTCGGAATTGTTGCGGTGGCATCGAGCCATATATCGAAACTTTTCCAGAGGATCCATCTCCCGATCATTACAGGATTACTGTTCATTGGAATTTTGTCAGGACCCTACCTGATAAATCTTATCCCACATGAATCCATTCCAAAGCTATCCTTTATCAATGATGTGGCGCTGTCCTTCATTGCTTTTGCAGCTGGTGCTGAGTTATACCTCAATGAACTTCGCAGCCGGTTTAACAGTATCAAATGGATTACTCTGGGTCAGATCATTTCAACTTTTGTAATAAGTGGAATTGTAGTCTTTCTCATTGCTGACCTTATTCCCTATATGAAAGACCTTGGGATAATAGAGAAAATATCTATCTCCTTCCTGACTGGGGCTGTTTTCGTGGCACGTTCACCTGCTTCCGCCATTGCAGTCATTAACGAGTTACGGGCAAAAGGACCATTCACACAAACGGTTCTCGGAGTAACCGTGATCAAGGATTTTATAGTGATCATCTTATTTGGAGTTACTCTAAATATTTCAGAGACACTGATTAAAGGGGAGGAATTCAACATACTAGCCGTTTTTCTGATTCTGATTGAACTTGCCTTATCGGCAGCCTTAGGATTTTTATTACATTATTTATTATCTCTTGTACTTAAACTGAAGATAGAAAAACGTTATAAAACATTTCTGGTATTATTTTCAGGATTTGGAGTTTATCAATTCTCCTACTTTATAAGACATATTTCGTTTGACCTTATTCATTATGAATTATTCCTGGAACCCTTGTTAATATGTATTCTGGCTAGTTTCATTATCACCAATTATACCCGGAACAGGGCTGAATTCATAAGAATTATAAGTGATATTGGCCCCTATATTTATGTAGCGTTCTTTACTCTGACAGGTGCCTCCATGCAGCTGGATGTGCTAGCAGCAGCATGGCTGGTAGCTCTGTTGTTTTTTATCATCAGGCTTGGTACGATTATAATTGGTGCATACGGAGGAGGAATGCTTGCTAAGGATCCTTCCAGGTTCAACAAAGTTGGATGGATGCCATATGTCACACAGGCTGGCGTAGCATTGGGCCTTGCCACCATCATTGCAGCTGAGTTCCCCGAATGGGGTCCTGAATTTGCTACGGTAATTATCGCAGTGATCGTGGTCAATCAAATCATTGGGCCTCCTTTGTTTAAGTATGCCCTGAGATATGTAGGTGAGGACAGAAGCAGGGGGAATCTTTATGAATATGACGGGATTCGTGATGTTCTGATATTTGGACTGGAAAACCAATCGATTGCTTTAGGTAATCAATTGTCATCGAATGGTTGGAAAACCAGAATTGTAACATTGAATCCCGCAAAGAAAAAATCAAAGATCGATGGCGTCGAGGTAATTTATTTTGATAAGCTTACTATTGATAAACTTAATGAGATCGAAGCACATAAAACCGAGGTTTTTGTTATGATGCTGACTGACGAAGAGAACCTTCAGATCTGTGAACTGGCTTACCAGTATTATGGCACAAATGTTATGGTGGTCAGGCTGAATAATCGGGAAAATTTTGAGAAATTCCACAGGTTGGGAGCTTTGATCGTTGAACCGGCAACGGCCATGGTGAGCCTTCTGGACCATTTCGTGCGGTCTCCTCAAGCCACTTCCTTGTTGCTGGGTTTACAGAAAGACCAGGATACCAGGGATGTGGAAGTATTAAACCCGAATCTTCATGGGGTTTATCTGCGGAATCTGAGACTTCCCCCGGACGTAATTGTTTTATCTGTGAAACGAGGCGGCCAAATGATCATATCTCATGGGTATACACGATTGAGAAGAAATGATATCGTGACCTTTGTAGGTTCTATCGAAAGCCTGGATAATGTATCCCTCCGCTTTGGCCGCTAAGACAATCTTTCATCCTCCGAATAAGTAGTGCTCATATCCACAATCTTAACACATTATTCATTATTCATAATTCTTAGATTATCTTTGCGGCTATGACAGATAATATCACACGACCGGAAGATAACGTTCAACTGAAAAATGTAATTGCTCACGCGAAAGAATATGGATTTGTGTATCAATCAAGTGAGATTTACGACGGGCTGCAGGCTGTATATGATTACGGTCCATATGGTGTCGAACTGAAGAATAATATCAAAGACCTATGGTGGCAGTCAATGATAAAGCTCCATCATAATATTGTTGGGATCGATGCAGCTATTTTTATGCACCCCCTAACCTGGAAAGCCTCCGGACATATCGATAGCTTTAATGATCCTATGATTGACAATAAGGATTCCAAAAAACGATACCGTGCAGATGTTCTTCTGGAAGATAAGGCAGCAGAGTATGAATCAAATGGTGAACCTGAAAAGGCAAAAGAACTTATACGGGCAATGTCCAGGCTTCTTGAAAAAGAAGATCTGAAGGGTGTTCACGACCTGATCGTTAATGAAGATATTCGCTGTCCTGTTTCAAATACAGCAAACTGGACGGATGTTAGACAATTTAACCTGATGTTTTCCACCCAGATCGGTTCTGTTGCAGATGATGCGAATGCTATTTTTCTCAGGCCTGAAACTGCCCAGGGAATATTTGTAAACTTCCTGAATGTACAGAAAACAGCCAGGATGAAGATCCCGTTTGGAATAGCCCAAATCGGAAAAGCTTTCCGGAATGAGATCGTAGCCCGGCAGTTTATTTTCAGGATGCGGGAATTCGAACAGATGGAGATGCAGTATTTCATCCGGCCGGGAGAGGAAATGAAATGGTATGAAGAATGGAAAGAGATCAGGTTAAACTGGCATAAAGCTATGGGAATACCTGACAATAAACTCAGGTTCCATGATCATGATAAACTGGCACATTATGCCAATGCTGCTGTTGATATAGAATATGAATTTCCATTTGGTTTTAAAGAAGTAGAAGGTATACACAGCAGGACTGATTTTGACCTGGGTAACCACCAGGAATTGTCCAGGAAAAAGATGCAGTACTTTGATAATGAGATCAATAAATCATATGTTCCATATGTAATTGAAACATCTGCAGGTGCCGACAGGTTGTTTTTCATGGTATTAAGTAATTCATTCAGAGAAGAGGAAGTTGGTGAGGGTGAGAATAAAAAGACCAGAACTTATCTTAAGATCCATCCCGGACTTGCCCCGGTTAAAGCAGCTATATTCCCGCTGGTTAAGAAAGATGGTTTGCCGGAAGTAGCCAAGAAGATCTATAATGACTTGAGATTCGATTTTAATCTGATATATGAAGAAACACAGTCTATTGGTAAGCGATATACCCGTCAGGATCTGATCGGAACCCCCTACTGTGTAGCAATTGATCATCAAACACTGGAGGATGATACGGTTACCATACGGGAAAGGGATTCCATGGAACAGGTCCGCGTTAAAATCGATGCCCTGAAAGACGAGATTGGAAACAGAGTCTCTATACAGAATATATTGAAGGAAATTGCTTAGCCACCTTGCTAAGGATTTGTTTAATTCTAGAATTTAAATATCCTGATTAGAATATGCCCTATACGGTTGCAATAGTAGGCCGCCCAAATGTTGGGAAATCAACATTATTCAACCGGCTTGTCGAAGAGAAACAAGCCATTATGGATGATGAAAGTGGTGTAACCCGGGACCGTCATTATGGAGTGGGCGAATGGAATGGTCGATCCTTTACTGTAATTGATACTGGCGGATATGTCACTGGTTCTGAAGATATTTTTGAATCCGCTATCCGCAACCAGGTTGAATCTGCCATGAAAGAAGCTGATTTTATCATTTTTCTGGTCGATTGTAAGGATGGGCTTACTGATCTGGACAAAGATTTTTCTAATGTTATCCGGTCATTGGGTAAACCGACTTTCCTGACCCCTAACAAAGCAGATAACAGTAACCTCAGGTTAGTCGCCAATGAGTTTTATGAGTTGGGCTATGAGACCTTGTATCCCATATCATCTACGAACGGTTCGGGTACAGGAGAACTTCTGGATGACCTGGTATCTCATTTTAAGGATGAGCAGGATACTGAGACAAAGGATGATCTTCCAAAAATATCTATTATCGGAAGACCTAATGTAGGAAAATCATCATTGCTTAATGCCCTGATAGGGGAAGAACGTTCAATTGTAACCGAAATCGCAGGCACAACAAGGGATTCTATCAATACCCGGTATAACCTGTTCGGAAAAGACCTGCTACTGATCGATACCGCCGGGGTAAGGAAAAAGGCCAAAGTAAAGGAAAATGTGGAATTCTATAGTGTCATGCGTTCTATTAAGGCCCTAATGGAGAGTGATGTCTGCCTTATTATGATCGATGCCACCCAGGGCCTGGAAAGTCAGGATGTCAATCTGATCGGTTTGGCCAATAAATATAAAAAAGGGATATTACTTTTGATCAACAAATGGGACCTGATCGAAAAAGAGACAAGAACTGCTGAGGAATTCACATCAACAATAGAGGAGAAACTCGGACCACTTAATTTTATTCCTGTAGTTTTTATTTCCGTATTGAAAAAGCAGAGGATCTTTAAAGTTGTGGAACTTGCTCTCCAGGTCTATGAGAACAGGAACAGAAAGGTATCTACATCTGAATTGAATAAACTCCTGCTACCGATTATTGAAAGAACACCCCCTCCGGCTTTCAAGGGAAAACACATAAAGATCAAATACGTCACACAATTGCCAACCCATTCCCCTACTTTTGCTTTCTTTACCAATCACCCAAAATATATCAAGGCACCTTATGAACGGTTTTTAATAAATACCATGAGAAGTAATTTTGATTTTTCAGGTGTTCCCATCAAGGTGGTATTCAGGAATAAATAATGGATATAATAAAGAAATTCAGGGATTTGGTCGGAAAGTATGTCCCGGAAGGATCAGTTGATTATTGCGTTGAAAAATGGGATGAGAATCCCTTCAGTTTTAAGGTGACAAAGCAAAGAACTTCTAAGATCGGCGATTACAGATATAATAAGAGGACCCGGAATCATGAAATAACGGTAAATGGAAATCTGAATCAGTATGCTTTTCTGATTACCTTCCTCCACGAGGTAGCCCACCTGAAACAATACCTTGTTTATGGAAATAACCGTCCGCCACATGGATTGGAATGGAAAAAAATATTCCAGGATATAATGGAGCCAATCCTGAACAATAATATATTTCCTGATAATGTATTGGTGCAACTTAAAAAACATATGAAGAATCCCAAGGCATCCAGCCAGAGTGATGCAGCACTATCCAAACTTCTCCGGCAATATGATCTTCATGATCAGGATGGACATTTATACCTTGAAGAACTAAGTGAAGGAGCATCATTCCTGCTGAATGGTCGGGTTTATACCAAGATCGAGAAAAGAAGAACCCGGTCCTTATGCCGGGAAACCAAGACGGGCAGAAAGTTTTTAATATCAGAAATTGCCCAGGTCAAGAAAGTTTCTTGAGAGTTTAAAAAATAATAATTCACCCGGCATTGATCATTATTTTTGCAGGCAAATTTCCTGATAATAATCCTGACCGGGTGAAAAGTTGCTAAGAGAAGATGTTATTTATCTTTCTGCAGAATTCTGTATTAAAACCTGATCCTAACACCAAGATTGGAGTAAAAAGAACGGTGTTTCCCTACGTCAAAATCAGTAATACTGGAGACATCGGTCAGGGACCATTCATATTTTACATCAAGGAAAAAGATCCACAGATCCAATCCTGCCCCGGCGAACAGTCCCCAGGTAGGACTTTTGAAATCATCTTTACTCGCGCCTTCAGCATCTACTCCTGTTACGAGGAATGCTGACCCTCCACCTAAAATACGTAAGGCAGCAAGGCTTTCTTCATTACCCAGGAGATGGTATCCTACGGCAACCGGAATCCTGATCCCGGACATGTCCAGTTGAAGTTCATTTGGCGAGGATC
>CBDUCT010000030.1:0-17379 GCA_965365715.1 uncultured Cyclobacteriaceae bacterium
CTGCAGTTTCCGCAGACAGCCCTCAGTCTCCTGTCGCATCGATCGAGTTATTGTGCTAATTGCAAATCGTTGGTTTTAAGAGGGATTTTTTGTGGATAGTTTGAAATATGAATTTAAAATGCCTATTGTATGAATTAAACCATAGGCACCGAGATTTTTTTACCGGAACAGACTAAAAGAATTAAGGAGAGGAAAAAGAAAAGATTAAGAAATCTGCTGTAAGAGAATGGTTTGATGCCATTATTTTTGCTGTTATCGCCGCCACCATCATCAGGTGGTTATTCCTGGAGGCCTTTACCATACCTACTGCATCCATGGAAAAATCCCTCCTGGTTGGTGATTTTCTTTTTGTAAGTAAAGTACATTATGGAGCCAGGACACCGAAAACACCCTTACAACTTCCGCTTACCCACCAGACAATCTGGGGCACGAATATCCCTTCCTATGTAGACTGGATACAATTACCTCAGGTGAGGATCCCTGGATTCAGCAGTATCAAGAGGGATGACGTAGTGGTATTTAATTACCCACCTGAATTTGAACATCCTGTCGACCTGAAAACAAATTATATAAAAAGATGCATTGGTATCCCGGGGGATATGGTAGAAATTAAAGATACTCAGGTATATGTAAATGGTGAGATATTTGAGAATCCGCCCAAGATGCAATTCAGGTATTACCTTTTTACAGATGAGATAGTAAATGACCGGGTTTTCAAAAAATATGATATATCGGAATTCTACAGATCTCAAGGCGGCTATTACGTCATGACCAGCCCGGAGACTGCCAACACTTTAGGATCACTTCCTTTTGTCAAGGATGTGGTATTGACAAAGAACACCGAGGAACAGGTAAATCCCAGGATCTATCCTAATGCGAATGTTTTCCCCTGGAATGAAGATTTTTTTGGACCGCTGGAGGTTCCTGCTAAAGGCCAGACTATTGATATCAACTCAGATAACCTGGCCAAATATGGCGATCTCATCCGATATTATGAAGGCAATAAGGAAGTCGATATAAAAGACGGAAAACTAATTATCGAAGGATCTGAACTGAGCACCTATACTTTCAAACAGAATTATTATTTTATGATGGGTGATAACCGGCATAACTCGGAAGATTCCAGGTTCTGGGGATTTGTTCCGGAAGACCATGTAGTTGGAAAAGCTTTGTTTATCTGGCTTTCGATTGATAAAAATGAAAGCTTTTTCAGTAAGATACGGTGGTCACGCCTATTCTCCTTGATTCATTAGATATTACCAGTCAATTTCTTTTTTTCCTTTTGACCTCAGGTAAGCATTTGCTTTGCTGAAGTGCTTGTTGCCGAAAAAACCCCGGTTGGCAGATAGCGGGGAAGGATGCACAGATTTTAATACACAATGACGGGAATTGTCTATAAATTCGCCTTTTTTCTGGGCATAGGAACCCCATAGCATAAAAACAAGGCTTTCACCTTCTTGCGCCACTGTCTTAATCGCTGCATCTGTAAAAGTTTCCCAACCCTTATTCTGGTGAGAACCGGCCCGATTCGCCCTGACAGTCAAAGTAGCGTTTAATAATAAAACCCCCTGGTCGGCCCAGCGGTCAAGAGATCCATTAGGGGGGATTTCTTTGCCCAGATCGTTTTTGATCTCCTTAAAAATATTGATCAGGGATGGTGGCATTTGGATGCCTTCATTAACTGAAAAACATAATCCATTAGCCTGATTTGGCCCATGATAAGGATCCTGGCCAATAATTACTACTTTTACTTTCTCTGCGGGGCACCTGTCAAAGGCCCTGAATATATCTTTACCGGGTGGATATATCCTGTACTTGCTGTATTCATCACGAACAAATGTTGTAAGTTGCTGAAAATAAGGCTTTTCAAATTCTTCTGATAACCTGGATTTCCATGTGGGCTCTATTCTGACATTCATAATAAATTAAAAATAATTAATATCAAATTTGATCAAATTTAAAACTAATAGATTATTTTTATAAGTTACTAACATTTGATTTAGTTAAATATCCAGGTGGTTACTAAAATTACAGAAGGCATAAAAGTCAGTGTAACTGAAGAATATCAGAAGGAATTTTCCATTCCTGAACAGTTTCATTATGTCTTTACCTATAAAGTAACTATTGAGAATAATTCAGAATATACAATACAACTGCAACGACGGCACTGGTTCATTTATGACGGGCCTTTTACATGTAAAGAGGTGGAAGGAGAAGGAGTGGTAGGACAAACACCAGTGCTCGAACCTGGCGAGTCCCACAATTATGTTTCTGGATGCAACCTGAAGTCCGGTATTGGTAAAATGTCGGGAACCTATATGATGGAACGTATCGTTGATGGGAAGAAGTTCAAAGTTAATATTCCTGAATTTATCATGATTGCCCCTGTTTTGCTAAATTAGCAGGGTGCCAACTTACTTTCAGATCACATCCTACATTAAGCATAAACTCAGGGAAATCGATGAGTATTCACTGCACAGCCCCTCAATGTTCAGGCTTTACCTGGAATGTTTTAAAAAAGCAAGGGATATACCGGCAGATATGTCCATCGAAAAATTCAGGCAAAGGTTCATTAAAGATAAAAGATCAGTTAATATAACAGATTTCGGTGCGGGATCGAAAATATCGGTAAATGAGACGCGGACTGTGAGATCTATCGCTAAAGGTGGAATAAGTACATCGAAATACTCAAGATTATTTCAGGAGTTGATCAGGTACTTCAAATGCCGTACAATTCTCGAGCTAGGAACTTCTATCGGTATAAATACCCTGTATTTAGCCACTTCCGGACCAGATGTAAAGGTCTGGACTTTCGAAGGGTGCCAACCCTTGGCAGGAATTGCGGAAAAGACATTCATGGATCTGGGGCAGGATAACATAAAAGTAATAATAGGAAATATCGATAGTACCCTGCCCCGGTTTCTTCCCGGTTCCGTGGATATTGATTTCGCATTTATCGACGCAAATCATACTTACAGATCTACAATGAACTATTTCAACCAGTTAAAGCCAAAACTATCGGATCATTCAGTCGTGATTATTGATGACATATACTGGTCAAAGGAAATGGCAAAGGCGTGGCATGATATATCAAAGTACAACCCGGACACTGCCTGCATTGACATTTATCAGTGTGGGATAATTATATTTGATAGAAACCTGAGTTCTCTGAGGCTGAGATTTGAGTTTTAAAAAGGAAGGATTAAATTGCATTAATTCAAATTTACCGCTTGATTTTAGTTAAATATACCCTATTTTTGCATTAACTTTTTTAATATTTCTAAGAAATGACTGACGAAAAAAACCCCGGAACTCCTGAAAATACCAAACAGGGGCCAAGTAAAAAAAGATATCGAAGGGATATAATCATAGCAGTAGTTGTCGTACTCGTGATAGTCCAGGCAGTGAACCTCTTTATAAAGATGCGTTCTGACAAGGCATACAATGCTGAAATCGAAAAAGCAAAGGAGGAGATCACGATTCTTGAGCATGAAATAAACCAGAGAATGGTGGAAATTGAAAGCCTGGGTGGGGATGTAGAGGATCTTGAAGCAGTTGTGGCAGAACTTGAAGAAGAAAAGGAGAAATTAATTACTAACAGAAAATATTCAGACCGGCAAATTGCCAGCCTGAGGGATAAGGTCGAAGGTTTTCAGGAATTGCTTATCCTCAAGGATAAGGAAATCGAAGACCTCAAAATCCTGGCGGATGAACTGGCCCAGGAGAATATTGAGCTAAAAACCGAAAAGAATGAATTGACTGCCGATCTGAACCAACAAATCAGGACAACGGAAGTATTGGAAGAACAGGTTGAAATTGTATCCAAGCTAAAAGTTGAGAACATTCAGATATTTGCCGTGAACAGCCGCGGGAAGGTAAGGGAAGATGAATTCAAAGCCCGTTTTATTGAGAAAATAAGGGTTGAGTTCAACATTGCCGAAAATGAGGTTGCCCCAATCGAAGGAAAGGAGATCATGATCAGGATCGTCGGCCCCGACGATAATGTATTGTTTGATGTGGCTTCCGGATCCGGGACTTTTATGTTCAAGGGAAAGGAAGAATTTTATACCGCTAAGCAGGAAATCCTCTTTGACAACACCCGGCAGAAACTTACATTTGACTATGATAAAGGTAGTGAATATGTTCCTGGTGCCTACCATTTACAGGTATATACTGACGATTATTTGATGGGTGAGAAAGAATTTATGGTTAAATAATATCGTCACCTGTCAATTTATTTCCTCCAGCTTTGCTTAAAGCTAATAATGTTGTACTTTTGCCGTCCGAAAATTAATTTATAAAGATGGAATTAAAAAACTACGAGACAGTATTCATTTTAACTCCCGTTTTGTCTGAAGTTCAGATGAAGGATGCTGTCCAAAGATTCAAAAAGGTGTTGGTTGATCATAAAGCTGAGATCATTAATGAAGAAAACTGGGGATTGAAGAAATTAGCTTACCCTATTCAGCATAAATCAACCGGATTTTATCACCTGTTTGAATTTGCGGCAACTCCTGAAACCATCGCAGCTTTAGAACTGGAGTATCGAAGAGATGAAAAGGTAATGCGGTTTTTAACCGTGGCCCTTGACAAACACGCTGTGGCCTACAATGAAAAACGCCGCAGAGGAGACTTTAACAAAAAACCTGAAGCTAAGGAGGAGCAAGCAGCATGACATTAATGAACGAACCTTTAAACAGGAACGAAAACAGGAAGAAATATTGTCGTTTCAAAAAGAATGGTATCAAGTACATTGATTACAAGGATGCCAATTTCTTATTAAAATTTGTAAATGACCAGGGTAAAATTCTTCCGCGAAGAATTACCGGAACGAGCATTAAGTTCCAGAAAAAAGTGGCATTGGCGGTAAAACGTGCAAGACATCTTGGTTTGCTGCCTTATGTAACCGATTCTTTAAAATAAATCTGAATTCATATGGAAGTGATACTTACACAGGATATTCAAGGCCTGGGATATAAAAATGACGTGATTTCAGTGAAATCCGGATACGGAAGAAATTATCTGATACCTAAAGGATTTGCCATCGTGGCCAACACGTCCAACAAAAAGATGGTAGAGGAGAACGTAAGGCAGGCAGCACATAAAGCTGAGAAATTAAAAAATGATGCAGAAGGGATTGCTGAACAGATTGGCGATCTGGTTCTTGAGATAGGAGCCAAGGTTGGTGAAAGCGGCAAAATTTTTGGTGCGATAACAACGCTCCAGATCTCCGACGCATTGAAGGAAAAAGGATTCGAGATAGAAAGAAAGAAAATCAACTTCAATTCAAAGGTTAAGGAAGTTGGGGACTACGCTGTTACCATCGATCTGCATAAAGAAGTTAAAAAAGAAGTGCCTTTTAAGGTGGTCGCTGAATAATATAAAATCCACAATATTATCTGATCCCGCCAAAGGCGGGATTTTTTTTGCCATATCTATGCTTCCCATACCTCATGGAGACGCACTCAAACCTAAAATTATCCCCGTTATCCTAGTCTTACTCCATGCATTGCCCAAAGTCTGACATCACAGTTTTGCCACTTAACAAGACCCTAAAATGTCTGAGCCTATCTTGTTTGCTGTAAAAGCCGTTAAACTGATCCTTTTATTTTTTAGATTGAATGGGTAAATTTATCTTATGTTCAGAACGCCCGTGTCACCCGGAATATCTTCCAGGAAGATATTATTGAATGATCCCCTTTTTCTTATTGGTTCCTGCTTCTCAGAAAATATTGGGAATAAATTATCAGAAAACAAATTTGATAATCTAAGCAATCCGTATGGTGTTATATACAACCCGGTATCTATCTTTAATTTAATGGTAGAGGCTTTGCTTGAGAAACCAGCCAATGAAGATCTAATCCTCACAAACCAGGGGATTTGCCGGCATTATAATTATCATTCAGATATTTCTGCACTAAATAAAGAGGAGCTGTTATTTCAGATAGGGGAAGCCAACAAATACAGTAAAATTTATCTGTTGCAATCTAAATGGATCCTGATAACGCTGGGAACATCCATCGTTTATTATCATAAAAAGCTGAAAGAGATTGTCAGTAATTGCCATAAAGTCCCCGCTAAGGAATTTGAAAAGAAAAGGTTGCATCCCGACCAAATACTTAAGGGCTTTGATGCATTTTATCAGACACTGGGTTCTTTGAATAAAGATTTCAATATAATATTAACGGTGAGCCCTGTAAGGCATATCAGGGATTCTTTCGAGACAAACAGTATCAGTAAATCGATACTTAGATATGCATGCGGGCTTCTCTCAGAAAGTTACGATAACGTTCAGTACTTTCCTTCATTTGAGATCATGATGGACGACTTGCGGGATTATCGATTTTACGACACCGACATGTTACACCCCAATGCCTCAGCTATTGAATATATCTGGGAATTATTTCAGCAAAGTTATTTTTCGGATGATATACGGCAGTTTATACAGGACTGGGGGAAAATCCGTAATGCAATGCATCATAAACCTTTCTTCCCGGATTCCAAAGAGCACCAGAAATTCCTTAGAAGCACTATTCAGAAACTTCAAACATTCCGGAAAAAAGTAGACATCTCCGACGAACTAAAGCTTCTTGAAAAGCAATTAAAATGAAACAATCAACCTGACTTACCTCTTTATAATTGAGGAAGCTATAAGACTGCTTAAAGTTTAATATATGAAAGAAAAAAAGGCGAACCGTTTAATCCATGAATCCAGCCCATATCTGCTACAGCATGCATACAATCCGGTTGACTGGCTTCCATGGAATGAGGAAGCTTTGGAAAAGGCAGTCCGGGAAGACAAGCCTATCCTCGTCAGTATTGGCTATTCAGCCTGTCACTGGTGTCATGTGATGGAACGTGAATCCTTTGAAGATCAACAAATCGCCGATTATCTTAATGAACACTTCATAAGCATTAAGGTTGACCGGGAAGAGAAGCCGGATGTTGATCACGTGTATATGGATGCTGTTCAGGCTATGGGGATACAGGGGGGCTGGCCATTGAATGTCTTTCTTACCCCGGAGCAAAAACCATTTTTTGGGGGGACCTATTTCCCCAGACAATCTTTTTTCGGGATACTTCAGAATGTTCATGAAGCATTTTCCAATAAAAGAGAAAAACTCAACCTCTCAGCAGAACAACTGGCTAATCACCTTTCCAAAAGTGATGTGTCAAAATTCGGCCTCACCGACCATAACTATGACATTGGATTGGATGAACTTTCAAATGGCCTGGCCACCTTGTCTGATAAATTCGATTTGACCTATGGGGGATTTGATAAAGCGCCGAAATTTCCCATGCCCTCTGTCTGGAAACTGCTTCTAAGGTTCGGGCATTACAGTGGTGAGGAAAGATATTCAAAACATGGTCATTTTACATTAAAACAAATTGCACAGGGTGGCATACACGACCAGATTGGCGGTGGATTTGCCAGGTATTCAGTAGACAATAAATGGTTCGTGCCACATTTTGAAAAAATGCTTTATGATAATGGTCAACTGCTAAGTCTATATTCAGAAGCTTATAGTATCACCCATGAACTGGAATATAAAAGGACAATTGAAGGAATTGTCACTTTTTTAAGGGACGAACTGATGACAGAAGAAGGTGGATTTTATTCCGCGTTGGATGCCGATTCTGAAGGTGTTGAAGGGAAGTTCTATGTCTGGAAGGCAGAAGAGTTCAGACATGCTGTTGAAGAGGATCCCGGTTTCTGGATTGATTATTTCGGGATTACTGAAAATGGAAACTGGGAAAATGGAGAGAATATCCTTACAAACCACATTGGGCTTAATAAGATCGCTGACCAGTATAAATGTACCATTGATCAGGCTTCAATACACCTGGATATTATCAGAAAGCGATTGCTTGACAGAAGGGCTGGCAGAACAAGGCCAGGTCTTGATGATAAACTGCTGGCTGGATGGAATGGTATTGCACTTTGCGGCCTCGTAGATTCCTATCTGGCGCTCCATAAAAGTGATCTTTTGGATCAGGCTTTAAAAAATGGGGAATATCTGCTCGGTCATCATCTGGAGGATAATAAATTGTACCGTACTTCAAAGATGCAGAAAAAGCCGGTCCCGGGATATCTGGAAGACTATGCTTTTGTCATTAATGCCTTTATTAAATTATATCAGGCAAGCTTCGATGAGAAATGGATAACTCATGCTAAGAAATTGTCAGAATATACCCTTGATAATTTCTTTGATGAAAAGGAAGGTTTTTTCTTCTATTCCGACAAAAATTCTATACAGTTGATCGCAACGAAAAAAGAGATATTTGATAATGTAATCCCATCTTCCAATTCGATCATGGCTGAAAATTTATACCTCTTAGGCCTTATATATGATAATGATGAGTTTATAAACATAGCAGAGGGCATGATAAGCCAGATGAAAAGGCTGATCACCGCGGAACCGGAATATACGAGTTATTGGGCCGGTGTATTTTTAATGATGTCCCAGCCAATGGCTGAAATAGCAATAATTGGCCCTGACCTGGATCAGATCCGCGATAAAATAAATGAAAAATATCATCCCAACAAAATATTCTGTGGTACCAGGGCATCCTCTCAGCTTCCATTACTGAAGGATCGTAAGAACCTGAAAGAAAATACCATCTATGTTTGTTTCAATAAAACATGTAAATTGCCGGTTCATTCAGCTGATGATGCCCTTGAACTGTTAAAATAAGTGGAAGATCTATCTTCAAATATTAGCCAGACCACAGATTCTAAAGCCTTGTATGCAGAAGTGCTGCTGCCGGTACCCATCCCGAAATGCTTTACCTATAAAATTCCTGATTTTATGGCTGATAAACTGGGAACAGGTTTCAGGGTTATTGTAGAGTTTGGCAGGAAGATCCTGACAGGCATCATCTGGGAAATTCATGCAGTAGCACCCGAAGCTTATGAACCGAAGTTTATCCTGGATGTGATCGACGACAAGCCGGTTATTTCTACTAAATCAAAGGATCTGTTCGATTGGATGGCCGGGTATTATATGTGTACACCTGGTGAGGTAATGAATGCGGGTGTACCGACCGGCCTCAAATTATCAAGCGAGTCGAAAATTCAGTTGCATCCGGACTTTTCTCTGGATAAAAGTGATACCGGGTTCTCTGACAAAGAATTGTCGTTGATCAAATCCCTTGAATTTGATAAGTCGATAACCTATCCGGAAGCAGCCAGGATATTATCACTAAAGAACATCTATCATATACTGAAGTCCCTCATCAATAAACAAGTAGTTATTATTTATGAGGAAATAAAGGAAAGATACAAGCCCAAAAAGGAAATAAGAGTCCGGCTAAATGAGGTATACCTTGAGGATGAAAGCCAGATGGAAGCGCTTTTCGCTCAACTGGAGAAACGCCCGAAACAACTTGATTTAGTTATGAAATACCTGCAACTCGTGCCGGTATATGAGAATTCAGAAAGCAACAAGGCAGGAATATCAAAAAACGCCCTTTTTCATCACAACCTGTCAAGGTCGTCCTACAAAACCCTGATTAAGAATGATATTCTGCATGAGTTTGAAGTGATCATTCCAAGATTTAAACTGGAAGACTTCCAGACACATGAGATAGAATTGAGTGATCTGCAGAATGAGACACGATCTAACATTAAAAAATCCTTCGAAGAGCGACAGACTGTACTGTTTCATGGCATTACTGGAAGTGGTAAAACAGAGATCTATATCCAGCTGATCAAGGAACAATTGAAAGCCGGCAAACAGGTATTATATCTTCTCCCGGAAATCGCTTTGACTACACAGATCGCAGAGCGGTTATTAAAGATCTTTGGAAGGAACATCGGGGTATATCATTCAAAATACTCTGATAATGAAAGAGTTGAGGTCTGGAATGGTGTACTGGAGGGGCAGATCAATTTTGTGGTCGGAGTGCGGTCATCCGTTTTTCTTCCCTTTAACGACCTGGGGCTCATAATTGTTGATGAAGAACATGAAACATCCTACAAGCAGCTGGAGCCGGCACCAAGGTATCATGCAAGGGATGTTGCTCTTTTTCTTGGCCGGCTGCACAATGCAAAAACATTACTTGGTTCCGCCACACCTTCCCTTGAGTCTTATTATCTTTCCCGCATTGGGAAATATAAATACATCCGCCTGGATAAAAGATACGGTTCTTCAGTTCTGCCTGAAATAAAACTGGTTAATACCAGGCAGGAAAGAAAAAATAAAACACTGACCGGCAATTTTACTTCAGCTCTTATTAATGAATTAAAAGAGGTGGTTGATTCAGGCAGGCAGGCATTATTATTCCAGAACCGGCGAGGATATTCTCCTTTTGTCATCTGTCAGAATTGTGGATGGATACCACAATGTGAACAATGTGCTGTCAGCCTTACCTACCATATGTATAAAGATGAACTCAGATGCCACTATTGTGGCTATAGAACCTATATCCCGACTACCTGTAAAGCCTGTTCGTCCAATCAGATCAATACAGTGGGATTTGGTACTGAGAAAATCGAAGAAGACATGAAGCTGATCCTTCCGGAGGCAAGGGTAAAACGGATGGACCTGGATACGACGAGGAGCAGGTACAGTTACCAGCAGATCATCAACAGCTTTGATCGGGGGGATATGGATATCCTGATCGGGACCCAGATGATCACCAAAGGCCTGGATTTTGGTAATGTGATCATGGTTGGAATTATGGATGCAGATCAGATCCTGAATTTTCCGGATTTCAGATCCGTTGAAAAAGCATATCAGATGATGTCACAGGTCAGTGGCCGTGCTGGAAGGAGAGCACAGAAAGGACTCGTACTCGTACAGACTTCCAACCCAGAACATCCCGTCTTTGAAAAGGTGATCAATAATGATTATGATGGAATGGCCGATGTGGAGTTGAAAGAGAGAAAACAATTTAATTACCCTCCATTTTCAAGAATTATTGAGATAACTGTAAAGCATAAGGACAAGGAAAAATCGTACCAGATAGCCAGAGCCCTCGGCATTGAGATTAAAAAAAACCTGCCTTCGGGAATGGTACTTGGGCCTGAAGAGCCATTGATCGCAAAGATCCGTAATGAATACCTTCAACGCTTTATAATAAAAGTTGAAAGGGATAAGATAAACTTGTCTTTCCTTAAAGAATTCCTGAACAGTACGGCAATAGCCGTGAGGTCAACTAAAGAATTCCGTAGTGGAAAGATTGTCTTCAACGTTGATCCAACCTGAAATTATCCGGTCTTGTATGAGTTATTAGGGATATAAGCTATAAATTTGCTCAATCTCTATGATATGGACCTCAAAGTATTTTTAAATTGGAGTTTATTTGTTCTTCTTACTGTACCCCTGGGTATTTTAAGTTGCCAGGACTGCAGAGATTGCGGACCCAGTACCTCCGAACCATTCGTTAATTTCCAGTTCTTCAATTTTGATAGTCTTAATAAGGTAGAGGATACACTCTTAGTACTGGAAGACAGTCTCGAAACGGTGATGGCGGGTATCGATACAGGGAATACTGACCTCGATACCATCAGGGTGGAACTGGAAAACAGTATAGATGTTTACGAACAGGTTAAAACAGACATTGAAAACGGGAAGATCAAAATAGATCAGGTGATGGGGCCAAATGGAGAAGGGCCAATATATTTCACAGATTCTTTAACCAACGATTCCTTAACTATTTTTCGTTTTCCGCTGGACATGAATTATGACACGTGTTCGTTTATTATCGATATTAATGGGAATGAAGATTTAGTGGGTGTACAGTATATACGGGAGATAGATTATGCAAGCTATCAAATAGTGGTAAGGGTTTATGAAACAGAAGTAACTGAATATACTTATGATTCAGCGAAAGTGAATTGTGATAAAACAGATTGTATCAGTAATGAGACCACCATCGAGGTATATTTTTAGTCTGGTTTTCCTGATTGGACTTCTGACCTGCCATGTGGTTTATGGACAGGATAAAGATCAGGATCAACAGGAGGTGACTGATCCCATGCTAGAGGATATGCCTGATTCCTTAGTGAGTGAGCTAGATATGGCTACTTTGGATTCAGTCGATATAGATGATGGCCTTCCGAGGTCATATAACCGGTTTGAGATTGGCTTTGATTACCTGAAATTGCTGACATATCTGTTCCCGGAAGAGACCAAAATGGAGGCAGGACTTGGATTTATTTCGAAGTTCAATATTGGAATAAATGTCGAGGCTGGCTATGGGGAAAAAACTCCTGATGATTTCTATAAAAATGCAGATTACAAGGCCTATGGTTATTATGCACGTGCCGGGTTGAGTTATTATTATCCCTTCAATCCCACCACCAATTTTATTATTGGGGTAAAATATGCGATGAGTCAATACCAGGATGAAGCCACTTTTTCAGTTTTAAGTTCATTATGGGACGACTACGAAGATGGGTTTCAGCGCGAAGATCTGGAAGCCAGCTGGGTGGAGTTGATCCTGGCATCAGAGGCGGCCAAGTGGGGGAATTTATATTTCGGTTTTACTTTCCGGTTGCGGTTTCTTATTCAGGCCGATAATTTCGATCCCTTTGAAGTTTATTTTGTCCCGGGATACGGGCGAACCTTCGACACCTTCGTACCCGCCTTAAACTTATATGTCAAATATGTGATCCCCTTCGGCCGGGGGACCGAACGTAAATAAAATGTCCAGTGGACATTTTTAGTGAGGGGCCAATAAAAATACCCAGCAATGGATGGAGTACATTATCAAATTGATAATGAAAGATCTCACGATGTATGACAAAGCCATAAATATTGGATATCTTTTCAGTTTAAATTGAAAATTATGAAATCGAAATGGACGCTTTTTGCCGGTATCCTCCTGTTGATCCTTGGGATAATTCTCAGGAAAGTCGCAGGGCTTGGAACCGAAGGCTTGATGCTTATCATTATAGGAGTGGCTTTCAAAACGTATTATATTATCAATAAAGCCCGTAGTGGAGAATATAAACCTGGATATGAACTGTTATTTTTATTTGTGGGATTGACAATGTTTATGACCGGCCTCTATATCAGGCCTTATGAACCTCCTTTTAATCCGGTTCTCCTGATCGTTCCGGGCATTCTATTGAAAATATTGTTCATTGTTTTATTCATAATTAAAGTACGCAAGACCAGGAAAGCACTTGAGGTTAACGCATAGATCAGTTTTTTTGAGGTGAGTATAAAGGATAAAAAACCTAATCCCTTATTTTATGTTAATATAATGCAGCCTCAATTTGAGGTCAAGGAATTCGAACTAATAGAAAATTAATTACAATAAGATGAGTAAAAAAAAATGGACACTTGAAAATATGCCTGATCTAACGGGTAAAATAATTATAGTAACCGGAGGTAACAGCGGCCTGGGATACGAATCGGTTAAGGCTTTTGCCGAAAAAGGGGCAGAGGTGATACTGACCAGTCGGTCAATTGAAAAAGGAGAAACAGCCAAAGCAGAGATCCTGAAAATTAATCCAGACGGTAAAATCGTGGTCATGGAACTGGACTTGATGGAATTCGCATCGATCAAGAAATTTGCAAACAGTTTTAAGGAAAAGTATGACAAACTGGACATATTGCTAAATAATGCGGGTATCATGACGACTCCATATTTCCTGACAAAGGATGGATTGGAAGCCCAGAACGGCACCAATCATTTCGGACATTTTGCACTGACCGGTCAACTACTTGACTTGATAAAAAAGACACTGGGTTCCAGGGTGGTTAATGTAAGCAGCAATGCGCATAAATATGGCAAGATGGATTTCGAAGATTTTTTATTCGAAAATGGTGAGGGGTATACGCCCATGAAATCATATGCCAGGTCTAAACTGGCAAATTTGGTTTTTACCTATGAATTGCAGCGAGCATTTGAGGCTAATGATATAAAAAGTATATCCGTGGCCGCCCATCCAGGTGCCTCCAGAACCAATCTGGGCCGGCATCTTGAGGACAAATGGTGGTTCAAGCCCGTATTTGCCCTGATGGCTCCCTTCACCCAGGATCAGGCGAGGGGTGCATTGCCCCAGATCAGGGCTGCAGTCGATCCCGGAGTGAAAGGAGGTGAATACTACGGCCCAAGTGGATTTGGCGAAATGAAAGGAGATCCAGTACTGGTCAAATCAAATGAGGCATCCCATCACAGAACGGATGCGTGGAAATTGTGGGAGATATCTGAAAAACTAACCGGAATCAATTACAATTTCTAGAATCTGAATTAGATATTGATATCTATTTTATGGTTATATAAGGGAAGAAACAACAATATGCCTTTATAAAGTCGAGCTTATTCAATGTTCTTTTTCAACTCCCGGATCACAGTATGCGCGGTCATGTCGGCTTGTGTGGGAACGACAGAAATATAATTATTTTTGATTGCCCATACATCATTATCAACTCCATCATCCAGATAATGAAAATCGCCGGCCATCCAGAAGTATTTACCACCATAAGGATCAACTCTTTCATCAAAAGCCTCTTTCCACCTGGCATGTGCCTGCCTGCAGACTTTAATTCCCTTTAACGGTCCTTTATCAATGGCTGGCATATTTACATTCAGTGCAATTCCGGAAGGCAATCCTTTCTCCAAAACTTGTCTTGTAATGGATTCAACATATTTAAGAGTATGTGAGAAATCAGCATCAGCCGCATAATCACATAATGAAAATCCAATGGCCGGGATATCATCAATCGCCCCCTCCAGGGCAGCTGCCATGGTTCCTGAATACACGATACTTATGGAAGTATTTGTTCCATGATTTATTCCACTGACCAGGAGGTCGGGTTTCCTGTCAGTTAATATATGATGTTTGGCCAGTTTGACACAATCGACAGGTGTTCCTGAACACTGGTAGGATTCGATGCCGTTGAAAACCTTTGTCTTATACAGTCTCAGGGTATTACCCACAGTGATGGCATGCCCCATACCGGATTGTGGACTATCGGGGGCGACTACCAGTACCTCCCCAAATTTTTCCATAATATCTACCAGTATTCTGATACCCTTGGAAACAATGCCGTCATCATTTGTGACGAGTATTAACGGTTTGCTCATATTTTAAAAATCATTCCTCGATCAGGGCATTGTAGTAGGCCGTAATTCTGACCAGGTCCCTTCTGGAGTCTGTCTTTAATTTATTTTTTTTGATATAATTCTTTATCTGAGGTTCTTTCCGGCCCATGATGTCATATAGCATGGGCTTTTTTAGATCATACTTTACAAAATTGCCTTTTTGATCAAGGAAGAAGAATTCATAATCCAGTTTAGTCCTTGTCATATTAACCGAGGACCTATAGGCATAAGAATATTGAGGGACGGTTTCTGTAACAATCTTTTCCCTGGCCAGTAATGATAACTTTCCTTCATACAATACCTCGAACAATAATGGTCTTTCATAATTCTGTTCAATTTCATAAGGGATAGAATAGAAAGTCCTGAACATATCCACTGTATTATCATAAATGGTGAAGTACATTAATTTACGGGCGCTATAGGTTTGTATGGTTCCTTTATAAACGATCTGGATAAGATCATTCTCCATATCATATTTGATATTACCCGACAAAGTATCTCCATTAGCCAGGGTAACCTTTCCTTCATGAAGAAGTTCTGAGGGAAAATCCTGAGCTAAAGAAGCTAAGATAATTGTCAATAAAAATAATATGGAAAAAATATATCTCATAGATCTAATCCTTGTCATTCAATATGTCATGGCCCATTTTATCGCGCTTCGTTTTTAAATAATGAAGGTTATATTGGTTCGGGACAATTTCAATTCCCTTAACTTCTACAATTTCCAGGCCATAACCCATCAATCCGACTCTTTTTTTAGGATTATTTGACAATAATTGAATTTTTGTAATATTCAGGTCACGGATTATCTGTGCTCCTACTCCATAATCCCTTTCATCAGCTTTAAAACCGAGTTTTTCATTCGCCTCCACCGTATCAAAACCTTTCTCCTGAAGTTCATAGGCCTTCAACTTATTTAAAAGTCCTATTCCCCTCCCCTCCTGGTTCATATAGATCACAACACCTCTGCCTTCTTTTTCTATCATTTCCATGGCGCCGTGCAGCTGAGGACCACAGTCACATCGGCAGGACCCAAAGATATCTCCGGTCACGCATGATGAATGCACACGAACCAGAACAGGATCATCATTCCCCCACGCTCCTTTAATCAGAGCAAGATGAACCTCACCAGTATTCGTTTGCCTGTAAGCTTTAAGATGGAAACTTCCATATTCAGTAGGCATATTGACATTGGTAATCCGCTCAATTAAAGACTCTTTTTTAAGCCGGTATTCAATCAGGTCATCAATGGATATCAGTTTCAGGTTAAACTGATCCGCAATCTTTCTTAATTGAGGTAGTCTTGCCATAGAGCCGTCTTCGTTCATAATTTCAACCAGCACGCCGGCAGGTTGAAATCCGGCGAGCCTGGCCAGGTCGATGGCTGCCTCTGTATGTCCGGTTCTGCGCAACACGCCACCTTTCTTTGCCTTCAGCGGGAATATATGTCCGGGTCGTCCCAGGTCTGAAGGTTTTGTTTTCGAATCGACAAGGGATTTTATAGTCCAGTACCGGTCCTCAGCTGAAATTCCTGTTGCCACCTTTTCATCTATCAAATCTACAGATACAGTAAATGGGGTGCCATGTATGGCGGTGTTTTTGCCAACCATCAATTCCAGTTCAAGTTCATCACAGCGCTCTTCAACAAGCGGTGTGCAGATCAATCCACGACCATGCCTGGCCATGAAATTCACAATTTCTGGGGTAATGGCTTCAGCGGCACAGATAAAATCGCCTTCATTTTCCCGGTCCTCATCGTCAACCACAATAACTACCTCTCCTTTTTTTATCGCCTCAATACCATCTTCGATCTTATCTAATAGAGTTTCATCTCTCATTAATTCGTGTGTTTATTGGTTTAGCAAAAATACTGCATTTGAATTTAAAATTTGCTTTTTATGATTTTCTCTGTGATCCGGCAAGCATATAAAGCAGGATTCCTAAGATAAAAAAAATTAATTGAAAAGACGTGGAACGGGAAGTATCAAAAATTTGTTACCTATATGAAAAGATATTCAAATTTGTCAATTAAAAGTTCATAAAAACTTGATAAAAGAATTTATCCTTTTTATGAATTGATTGATAAATTTTGCGGAGAAAATTAACACTTATTATAAGACCCATTAAACCTTTATATCCATGCGAAATCTGATATTAATGATCGTTGTTGTCTTACTTATCATCATTGATATTGTTGTATTGATCGAGCTTTTGAATTATGGTAGAAATCCCATTACAGCCGTTATTTTTCTGGGGGCCAGCATTGTTATAATTACTGCAATAATAAGAACCAGGAATAAAACCAGTCAGAATAGT
>CBDUCT010000031.1:0-17271 GCA_965365715.1 uncultured Cyclobacteriaceae bacterium
GGCGTCATAGAAACACAGGCCACGGATGAATCGATTTTCTGTACTTAATAATAATTCCCGCCCTATCTCTCAATCCAGTACATTAACGGCATGTGCGCTATCCCTGAAGATATAAGGTAATCCGAGTACTTTATAATCATCGGTAAAACTTTCCATTACGGCAGCCGAAACTTTGGTAATGGCAAGACTTCCGATCTGCAAAAGTTCGACGCACTGCTGTTCAGATCCAAGTTGTTCGCTGGGATAGATCTCAATTTCCATCTTACCCTTCGATAACTCGGAACACCTTTTCGCCATGAATACCATGGCTTCATGAACTGGATGATCGGGCGGTAAAGTGTGTGCAAGTTTTAAATACCTCTTATCCCTTAATTCTTTACATCCACTTATTAGAGCTATAAAAAGAAAGGCTATTGCGGTGTATTTCCCTGCCCGTCCTAACTTCACGATCGCCATACTCATTGCTTTTTAATCATAATTCTCCTGCAATTTGGATTATTTGAACCGGATCTTTTTATAGACCTCTATCGATATCTTCATATTCTGAACAATAGCCGGATAATCAAATTCACCAGCAGATGTTTTCACAAACAGCTTAGAACCCATTCCCACGCAAAAAGCCCCTGCATTAAACCATTCTGACAGGTTCTCTTCAGTTGGCTGGACACCCCCGGTTGGTAGAATATTAGTCCAGGGGCATGGTCCTTTAATATTTTTGATGAATGAGGGTCCGCCAATCTGGCTGGCAGGAAAGATCTTAACTATTTCTGCTCCCAATTCCTCAGCTTTGGCGATTTCAGTCAAAGTTCCACATCCCGGCATCCATGGTATTTTGCGTCGGTTACATATGATAGCCATATCTTCCATTAAAACGGGAGATACAATAAAATCAGCGCCCAATTGAATATATAATGATGCTGTAGCTCCATCAACAACAGATCCCACACCAATAACCATGTCCGGTAAATTTTCTGCTACAAAATGGCTGATCTCTGAAAAAACTTCATGTGCAAAGTCTCCTCTGTTCGTAAATTCAAATATCCTGGCCCCGCCTTCATAGCATGCTTTCATGATCTTTTTACAGGTATCAGCATCTTTATTATAGAAAACAGGAATTATGCCCGTATCAACAATTTTATTGTAGACATCCAATCTTTTAAAGCGAGCCATATTTATTTTGATTTAAAGTTGAAAAAGTTTTTTGCATTATGATATGAAATATTCTCTACCATTTGACCTAACCAGGCAGAATCATTCGGTAATAAACCGCTTTCGACATCTTTTCCAATTAAATTACATAATATTCTTCTAAAATAATCATGCCTTGGATAGGAAAGAAAACTTCTGGAGTCTGTAAGCATGCCAACAAACCGGCTCAGCAGACCCAGATTAGACAAGGCATTTAATTGCCATTCCATAGCCTCCTTTTGATCCAGAAACCACCAGCCTGATCCTAATTGCATCTTACCGGGTACAGAACCATCATTAAAATTCCCGACCATTGTCGCGAATAAATAGTTATCTCTGGGATTCAAATTATAGAGTATCGTTTTTGGAAGCGTATTCGTTTTGTCGAGATTATTCAGAAATTTCGATATGGGTCTGGCCATCTCTTTATCTCCTATTGAATCAAATCCGGTATCCGGGCCTAAAATGGATGCCATCCTTGAATTATTGTTTCTCAGAGCCCCAAGGTGAAATTGCTGAGTCCAACCTTTTTCATGGTCCATTTCGGCCAGGTAGATTAGTAATGCAGACTTAAATTTCATCAATTTCTTTTTGGATACAGAAACACCTGACCGGATGCTTATGAAAATCTTCTTAATTTCGGACTTTTTGAAACTGCTCGAATACATTTGTTCAAGTCCGTGATCAGAAAGCCTGCCACCCATATGGTGAAAATAATCATGCCTTGATTTCAAGGCGTCGATCAATGATTGCAGATCTTTAATATCTACATTGGATATGTCTGAAAGATTATCAAGATATTCATTATATGAAACCACATCCTCAGCAGCCATAGCCTTGTCAGGTCTGAAAGTTGGCAATACCAGTGTTTCAAATCCGTCTTCCCTGATCTTTGCATGATATTCCAGTGTATCAGTAGGATCATCTGTTGTGCACACCACTTCAACTTTAAATTTATTCAATAGATTCCTGGTACTGAAATGTTCAGTATTTAATAGTTCGGAGCATTGATCATATATGCTTTTGGCTGTCCCGGCATCCAATAGTTCTGTTATACCAAAAGGATTTCTTAATTCCATATGTGTCCAGTGATACAATGGATTTCTCATAGTATAGGGAACCGTTTCCGCCCATTTTTCGAATTTCTCATGATCCGCGGCATTACCAGTAATATATTTCTCCTCAATACCATTGGCACGCATGGCTCTCCATTTATAATGGTCACCATCTAACCATATCTTCGTTAGATTCTCAAAATTTTTATCTGCTGCGATTTCATCCGGTGGCAAATGGCAGTGATAATCTATAATGGGCATTTTGCTTGCATGGTCGAAATATAATGACCTGGATATTTCTGAATCAAGCAGGAAGTCTTCGGATAAGAATTCTTTCATTAGGTTATTTTTTTCCCAGAAAATATTGGATCTATATGTTTATTTAAAATGTTTTCGGTGACGAGAGGCCCGATAATGTCCTTGTTGTCATTTACAAGGTTGATAAATTGATCCCCGGACTCAGCAGCAATCTTATAAGCAACATGAAGTAATTGGCGAAATTCCGGATTATAATTCGGATTGTTCTGATCATGCCTTAAACTTTGTGAAAATTTAATGTTATCCCAACTGTTTACTTCCTTAGGTTGCGGTAAATTTTCTCTCCGGATATCTATCACTGTGGCATAAGGCCCTGTCAATTCATCGTATCTGTTGAGCGCTGTGCTGTATATTTGTTTTGCCAAATCAAGTCCTGGTTTTCCTGACAATGCAAGCCCTGCAAGTTCTTCCAGCCACGTAGTACCTGCTGTCTTAACATGGACCCCCTTGTCATACTTTTTAATTGTATTGTGAATAGATTCATATATGGAAAATTTATCACTACCGGAATGAACGCTGAGCTTAAGATTATCAGGTAAATAAAATTCTCTGATAGCATAGTCGATAACGAGCAAGTCTTCTTCAAATTCTTTCTGAAAAGTCTCAACATCACCCACATAATCTACTCCTTTGTTAAACCTGCCCGTGAACTTCGGGGCAATGGTTTGTATTTCAACTCCATATTGGGCAAGCCCTGACAGGATCATAAATAGTTCTACAGGAGTTTGCGGATCTTCAACCTCATCCATAGATACTTCAGCAATAAAGGAAGGTCCTTTTTTTATTTTTATATACTGATAGATTTTCGCTGCTTCCATAATGGCACCTAAGAACTTTTCACCGATATGCCAGAGGAAATCCCTCCCGATATAAAATGGCTCCGGGATGGATGGAATTTCAATTTCTCCTATAAACCTGGAATTTATCTTTATGAACTGTTCTATTTCCTCTTCTTCAACTTTGCTATTGATGTATTCAGCAACATCTATCGTGAAGAAATCTGAAGAGTCTATAAAATCTTCTACATTATTGAGGTTTATATGATCCGCATCAACCTGGTATTCATGCTCCCATCCGGATACTTTTACCGCCTCATCTGCTTCGATACGGACTGACTGGGGAGTCGAGTGGACTGTTTTATGTTCCCGGAACGATTTGTTCCAGACTGGAGTAATGAGTAAATTTTTCTCAAGTGATTTTTGAAAAGCCAGTAGTTGTGCAAGACCTTGGTGGGCAAATCTATCACCTATTCCGAATGAATATTTATTTAATTTCATTGTGCGTTAAAAAATCAAATATTTGCTAAAAGATCCCCTGGATCCTTAATCAGTAAAATTATAGAATTCAATATTTAGAATGATTGCATTTCACTTAGTTTCTTATACAATCCATTCATTTTTATTAGTTTATCGTGATTTCCTTCTTCCACAATTTCACCATCCTTCAGAACAATAATATGATCCGCTTTCTGAATAGTACTCAATCTATGGGCGATGACAATAGAGGTTCTTCCCCTCATCAGGTTATCCAGGGCATCCTGTACAAGTTTTTCTGATTCTGAATCCAGGGCCGATGTAGCTTCATCGAGGATCAGAATAGCAGGATCATTTAATACAGCCCTGGCAATACTGATACGTTGTCGTTGCCCGCCAGAAAGTTTACTGCCTCTTTCACCGATATTCGTCTGGTATCCATCCTTCGTCTGAATAATAAACTCATGTGCATTGGCCACCCTTGCCGCTTTTTCCACATCTTCTTCACTTACATTATTCAGGCCAAATGCTATATTATTAAAAATAGTATCGTTAAAAAGAATAGATTCCTGAGTAACAATCCCCATCAGATTCCTTAGAGAAATTAAATCTATATCCTTTATTTCAGTATTGTCCATCATTAACTTCCCGGATTGTATATCATAAAACCTTGGGATCAAATCTACCAGAGATGATTTTCCGCCGCCGGAAGGTCCGACAAGCGCAATTGTTTCTCCTTTCGGAATTGCCAGGTTGATGTTTTTAAGAACTGGATTCTCTCCATATGAGAAATATACATTCCTAAATTCTATTTTTTCTTCGAACTGATCCTTGGTTATGGCATTTGGATTATTTTTAATATCCGGTTCAATGTCAATTATTTTGAATAACCGTTCTCCTGAGACTATTCCTCTTTGAATGTTGGCTATCGCTTTTGAGATACTCTTAGCCGGGGTAAGTACTTGTGAAAATACAATGATATAGGTTATGAAACCGGAAGCATCAAGGTTTGATTGTTGTTTCAATACAAGAGATCCACCATAAACAAGTATGGATGCTACAAATATTACGCCGACAAATTCAGATAACGGAGATGCCAGATCTCTTTTACGGATCAGAGAGATATAAGTTCTGGCATATTTGTATGTTTCCTTTTTAAATTGACTGTTTATAAAGTCAACAGCATTAAAAGCTTTTATTATCCTGAGTCCGGATATCATTTCTTCCGTTTGATTGACAATCTGCCCCAGCGACTCCTGAGTGGCTTTTGAAGTTTTCCTTAATTTGGCGGCTATTACAGTAATAATAGTAGCTGCAATCGGGATCATTAATAATGTGAATAATGTTAGGCTTGGGGATCTCCAGAATAAGTAAGTGAAAGATAAGATAATTGCTAATGGATCCCTGAAGGCAACTTCCAGAACCTGGGTAATTGAATTCTCTATCTCTTGAACGTCATTACTGATCCTGGACATGATATCTCCTTTACGTTCACTGGAGAAAAACCCTATATGCAGATGACTTATTTTGTTGAAAAAATCCTGCCGGAGGTTCTTAACAGTTTTAGCACGGATAATACCAGTAATTATATGAGAAAGATAACGAAAAATGTTAGCCAGAAGGTTAGCAGAAATAATGATAATACAAATGAAAATAAGTGATCCGTAATCGCCAAATTTCGAAGTAACCTGAATTAAGTAATAATAAAATGCATGTATGATATACTCAAAATTGGGTGTGAATACCGGCTTTGATGAATAGATGGTTAATAATTCCGGATCTATCTGGTTGAATATTATATCAAAGAGTGGTTTTAATAAGGTGAGATTCAGTAATCCGAAAAGAACACCTAAGAAAGTATAAAGGAAGAATTGTGGCAGATAGAAATTCAGGGGTCTTACATAGGAAAGAAGTCGCCAGAGTGTCTTCATTGATTTAATAAATGTTTGACAAAAATAATGGTTGAATTTTTATTCAGGCGCATTTTTTAGATTAATTCGTTCAGCATAGCTTTCTGGGGAACCTGACAGCTTCAAATATAGTCTATAAAACATTCATTTTTGATTATTTAAAACCTCCAGATAAAGGTCCACATACTGATTTATACTTTTTTTCCAATCATACTTCTTGGAATACTCAATAATATCATTTTTCATAGCCTCCTGGTTTTCTTTATACTCCTCCATTTTCGATCTGAAAATATTTGCCATGTAATCCGGATTGAAGTTATTCCAATAATAGGCAAGATCGCCTCCAATTTCTGGTAAACTGGTTTTGTCCGAGATAAAAACAGGTTTGCCAAACCTCATAGCTTCAATTACTGGTAAACCAAATCCTTCCACTCTGGAAGGAAAAAGAAATGCCGAGCAGTTTTTATACAAAAAGATCTTATCATTTTCGGATACAGTGCCAGGGATAATCACCCTTTCCTGGAGATGCAGGTCATTTACTAAAGTTATAATCATCCTGGCATATTTAGATGATATATCACCAGCCAGTACTAGACTATACTCCTGCATCTTATCAATAAAATCTACTAAAACGTGAAAATTCTTTTTTTTGAGTACCATGCCCAGGGCCAGCAAATATTTTCCTTTGGGAAGGTAAGAAGGCCTTGCAACTTCTTTATCAGAATCGATATCTACTCCGTTATAAATAACACACAAGATTTTTCCATCAAGATTAAGATTCTCCATGGAGATCTTCGCCGTATAATTCGAAATAAATGTTACAGCGGATGCACGATCAACCTTTTTTTGTAATTTTCTCAAACGTCTCTTCGCTTTAAACCTGGTTTTTTCAATCAGAAAATTAAGGTCATGAATAGTCAGGATGTAGGGAGATTTTGTGTCAGCCGGTAAAAAGGAGGAATCCTGATGCAATGCGTGCCAGAGATCATACCTTTTGCAAAAAAATGGGGCAATTCTCCTTAGCAATGATGTATTTTCATACCCAAAATCCTTCCCGAATATTCCGGTTTTTGATTCCGGGACAAGAAAATTTAAGTACAGATCTTTACTATCTATTTCTGAAATGTGCTTCCCATAATAATAGCTGAACTGACCCAGTCCGGAATTGGGATTTTTAAGTTTACCCATATCTAAAAGCACATTGAACATATATAATATCCTGCAGCTCGATCAGTTATATCTGTGAATATAGGAAAATAGTTTCTGATCCTTCTTTTTATATGAAAATAACTATTTGTACAAATTAGTTAACTTTGCAGTGCCAAAACCATATTTCTGCCTTACTAAAAATTTACAATAGTATATAATTCGTATTTTTAACAAAAATCCTGGATGATCCTGAAAAGATATCTGTTTTTCTTTTTCATTCTAATCGCTCATTTATCCTTTTCAAGGATAGATTCACTGGAATATCATGTTCAGGGATATACTGCCATGGGGACAGAAGGCTATCCGCCTCACTGGATAGTTAGTAACCGCTATGGAATGTTCAGTGATACCACCAACAACCTTATGCTTGTTCCGGGATTCAGTATGCCAATGTCTTTTGGAAAGAAATTTGGGATTGAGATTGGATTTGATGCCGCTTTTACACTGAATGTAAAGAGAAACTTTATTTACCAGGGTTATCTTAATCTAAGGTATGGGAAACTGAAAATTATCGCCGGGAGACAGGAATATACCATCGGTCAGTATAGTGAAAGGCTTTCTGTAGGTTCTTTTATCATCAGCAATAACGCACTTCCATATCCCAGGGTGGGAATTGGTTTCTATGAGTATGTAGATGTGCCCTTTACCAAGGGTTATGTACAGGTGATGGGCGCTTTTAACCATGGATGGTTAGAGGAGGACAGGTTTGAACATAGTTTAATAAGCGATTCCTATGTGCAGGAGAAATTTGCGTATATACGATCGGATAAATTACCGGTAAACCTTCACCTGGGTATCGCTCATCTGGGTATTTATGGAGGCAGCAGAAGCGATGGGACTGAAATTCCCTATGATTTCTGGTCAGCTTTCTTTGCCAGGGGATCCAATGTGGCAGGCCAGAAGGGTGAAGCTGCAAACGCCTATGGGGAACATATGGGAATATTTGATTGGGGGCTTAACTTCAGGATCAAAAGTTTAAAATTTCAATTATATCAACAGAAACCCATTAATGATAGTGGGGGATTTCACAAATGGTTTAAATACAACAAGGATAATTATATTGGCGCCATAGTCGAGACAAAGCTTCCTTTTTTAAGGAAAGCCTTGTATGAATATGTCTCCACGGTCAACCAGGTAGGAGAAGGGACTCCTGATCCAGTGGTTGATGGAAAGATATTATTTCCCTTCAGGGATGATGACAGGCTCTGGCTCGAGGAATATTATACTGACCTGGGGTATGAGGTTTCGGAATTCGATGTTATTGACTGGTATGAGTTTCTGGAGGATGAAGTTAATTATGGACACAGATTTGGAGGTAGGGTAGATTATTACAACAACAATAATTACCGAAATATCTATCAGGGTAGAATTATGGGCATGTCAATCTTCCATACAAAACCGCAAATGTTAAAATACACTGGTTTAAATATCAGTGGAGAGTATGTTGTAAATAACCGGGTCAAAGCTCATCATTTTGGTTTTGAAGGTGCAATTAATCACAGGATTAGCTATTGGGCTAAATTTACCTACACACAGAATTATGGTTCATGGCAGGAATATGAAGGAAGATACAAATGGGAGGGGATCGTTGTGGATCCCGATTTTGAATGGTATTATAATGGGACAAAGACACAATGGTACAGCCTGTTTGAAATAGATTACAGATTCGCTAAAGCTAAAGGTCTAAGCTTGCAGGCTGCTGTTTCCTATGATTTCGGACAGATTATTGATAATTTTGGGGGTCTCCTGGGCTTAAGATATAGTGGCCTGGTAAACTTTAAAAAATCGCGAAAGAAATAACCTCAACATGCTCAATCAATGTCGAAAAGTGTTTCAGTAATTATACCCAGCTTCAATGGGAAAGAATTACTTGAAGAAAATCTTCCTTTTGTTATCCGGTCCCTCGTCGAGTTTCCTCGTTCAGAAAT
Source organism: uncultured Cyclobacteriaceae bacterium (assembly GCA_965365715.1). Lineage (GTDB taxonomy): Bacteria > Bacteroidota > Bacteroidia > Cytophagales > Cyclobacteriaceae > JAGTVG01. The sequence continues at coordinate 8,862 of CBDUCT010000031.1, forward strand.
CATTATCGTTGATGATGCTTCCACAGATGATTCTATTGATTTTCTAACCCGCAATTATCCTGAGATAAGGCTTATCAAGAATGTAGAAAATATCGGATTTGGACCTTCTATCAATACCGGCCTTAAGGAGGCAAATCATGACCTTGTTTTATTACTTAACAATGACATCAAACTGGATAAAAAATACATTTCAACATCCCTGAAATATTTTGCGGATCCGGATACATTTGGTGTCATGGGAATAATTAAGGATGAATTAAGTGGGGTAATTATGGAAGGGATAAAATGGCCAATGATTTCTGTATCCGGATTAACTTATAAAGATCTCAGAATGCCGGAGATTAAAAATTGGGATGAACCGGTATTTACATTTTATGTATGCGGTGGGAATGCAATTGTGGACAGGGAAAAAATGTTGGAGCTTCAAGGATTTCAGGATATTTATCACCCATTTTATATGGAAGATGTTGATCTGTCTCTTCGGGCATGGCTCTCTGGTTGGAAGCTGTATTTCAATCCGGAAGCAAAATGCTACCACAAACATTCCGTAACCATTAATAAATACTATTCAATGGATTATGTTAATCTCATATCCAAACGTAACCGGCTCATATTGAGCCATCTATACCTTTCAGGATATAAAAAATTATTATTCCGGATTTCCACCTACATCAAATCCGTGTATTATAAGCTATTACATAGTCTCAAATTATCTACTATTTACCAAGGATATAGAGATTTTTTCAGCCTGCAGGTGAAACTGAGCCCTTATCAGATTCCCATGAATAAAAAGGAAAAGCTTAAAGTGATCATTACTGAAATTCAACAGAACATTGGGGAAAAATTAAAATAGGATCTTTTAATTTAGAATTTTGCCAAATTTATTATCACTTCGACCTTTTCCATCTGTTATGAGACCAGAGCCAGCTTTCAGGATTTTTCCGGATAGAATTTTCAACCATTTCTGCGTACTTATTTATTATTTGTTCGTCATTGAATTCTTCCGGGTTCAGGCAAATATCCTTAAATTCCATTTCATAAAAACCCCGGTCCAGCCGTCTCATTTCACCAAATACAATAGGCCATTTAAATGATTTCGCGAGTCTTGCCATACCTGCATAAAAAACCGTATCCTGGTTCAGGAAAGGGGCCCATATTACCTGCTCATCCGACCTGGGTGGAGACTGGTCAGCAACTAGTGCAATCACATGTGGTATATTTCTCTTTTTCAGGCTTTCACGAAATACTTGTTTCTTTTCAACCGGGATTGATCCGAACCTGCTTCGTATCCGCAACATTAATTTCTCGAAAAAACTATTTTTTATTTCCTGATATACTGCATCGATTGAGGGTTTGAAATGAACAGCACATATGGCCAGCATCCATTCCCAGTTACAAAGATGGGATGTCGTTGCTATCACTGATATCTTTTTATCATAAAGATCGTTGATCTTTTCGACATTTAGGATTTTCATCCTGTTCGTAAACTCTTCCTTTGATATGCTGAGTAGTTTAAAGGTTTCAAGCGCAACATCAGTCAGGTTCTTATAGTATCTGGATTTTATTTTTTTTATTTCCTCCTCTGATTTTTCCGGGAATGAATTCCTTAAATTTTTCAGGATTACTGCCCTTCTGTAACGGAAAACGTTTTCTGCAAAAAATGCCATCAGGTCAGAGATTAAATAGAGTAACCAGAATGGTAACCAGCTGATCAATTTAAAAAGTATCATCAAATTGTGTAAGATTATCGCATTGCTTTACAAAATTATACAAAAAGCTTAATCTATTTCACAAGAATGTTGTTTTAGTGCAATTTCTGGTTAAACTGTTTATGGCATCATATAAATAATTATGTAACTTTGATTATGATGAGAAAGAGAACGCCACAACGATATTCTCCTAATGAAAAGGTTGAAATCTTTGAATTGGAATTCCTTCCTCATATTCACTCTATATATAATTTCGCCTACAGGATAACATTTGATGAAGATGATGCAAAAGATCTTGTCCAGGAAACCTATTTAAAATCATTTAGATTTATTGATTCTTTCGAAAAGGGAACTAATGCGAAGGCCTGGTTGTTCAGAATTTTAAAGAACAGTTTTATTAATGAATTTCGAAAGAAGAATAAGGAGCCAGTAAAAATAGACTATCAGGAGGTTGAGGCTTTTTATAATTCGGATGAAGTGAATCATATGATCACTTCCAATTTACAGGTAGAAGCTATAAAGGAGATGATAGGTGATGAAGTATCCATCGCCTTAAATTCTTTGGATGTAGATTTCAGAACAGTGATAATATTATGTGACATAGAGGGATTTTCTTATGAAGAAATGGCATTGATCCTCGATGTTCCAATAGGAACGATCAGATCCCGGTTACACAGGGCAAGAAATCTGCTCAAGGAAAAGTTAAAGAAGTATGCAGGATCAATGGGATATAAATAGAATATTATATATGGCACGTAGAGAAAAATTGAAAAATGTTGAACGACCTTGTCCGGATCATGAAAAATGTATTCATGTGATAAACCTGGTTATTGATGGTGAGGCAAATGAGGACGAAGAAGCTTTTTTTTATACACATATCAGGGACTGCCTTGACTGCGCACAATATTACAAACTTGAACAATCAATCCGCTCTGCTATTCGCAAAAAACTGGAGGTAAAAGAAGCACCAGAAGAGTTGATAGTTGAGTTGAAAAAAAGGGTAAAGGACTCTTTCTTAAATCCTTCTGATGATGTCAGCTAGGAAAGCAATAATTGTTGCCGCTCCCTCAGGTTCCGGAAAAACCACCATAGTAAAATATTTGCTGAAAAGGATCCCACAATTACAATTTTCCATATCGGCCACCTCAAGGGAAAGAAGGGGGGGGGAAACTGATAAACAGGATTATTATTTCCTGAGTAAAAAAGAAATGATCGATAGGATAGAAAAGGGTGATTTTGTGGAATGGGAAGAGGTTTATTCCGGATCATTGTATGGGACCTTAAAATCTGAGGTGGAAAGGATCTGGGCTCACGGAAAGGTTATAATATTTGACGTGGATGTGAAAGGTGCCATTCAATTAAAAAAATATTTTAAAGAGGAGGGACTATCAATATTCATAAAGGTTCAGAATATTTCTGAACTGGAGCAGAGATTGAAAGCGAGAGGTACTGAAAATATTGAAAGCTTAAAGAAAAGAATTGAAAAGGTGGAATCAGAGATGGTGTATCAATCATATTTTGATGTGGTCGTCACCAACGATGTTCTTGAAACCGCTAAGCAGGAAACGGAAGAGATCGTAAAAAATTTCATAAATCAGATATAATTGAGAACAGGACTTTTTTTTGGTTCATTTAATCCTATTCATATTGGGCATCTGATCGTTTCCAATACAATATATGAATATACCGATGTAGATGAAATCTGGTTTGTGGTGTCACCCCTCAATCCGCATAAAAGACAAAGCAAATCACTAATCCACGAGTTCGATCGAATAGATCTGGTTGAAAGGGCCATTGAGGATCAGCACAATTTTAAAGCGGTAGATATTGAATTCCATCTTCCCAAACCAAATTATACTGTAAATACGCTCGTGCACCTGGAAGAAAAATATCCGGCACATGATTTCCGCATCATAATTGGGGAAGATAATCTTGTGAGTTTTAAAAAATGGAAGAATTATGAGATCATCCTGGAGAATTACGGATTAATAGTCTACCCAAGGCCACATACCAGTGACACTGATCTGAAGGTTCATCATAATGTTTCCTACGTTGAAGCCCCTAAAATAGACATTTCCTCATCTTTTATTCGAAGAAATGTAAAACTGGGAAAATCAATAAAATACCTCGTCCCTGATAAAGTGGCTGAATTTATCCGAGATAGAAAACTGTATTTGTAATTAAAGGGATTTTTGGATATTAAACTGTCATTATATCCTTTTCTTTATTGGCCAGTAACTCCTCAATTTTCTCGATATATTTATCAGTAAGTTCCTGGACATCAATTTCGGCATTTTTGACAGCATCTTCTGAAACATGTTCTTTCAAAAGTTTCCTAAGGTGATCATTGGTATCTTTCCTCACGTTTCTGACACTTATCCTTCCCTGCTCTGCCTCATGCTTTGCCTGCTTGACCAGCTGAAGTCTTCTTTCTTCAGACAAAGCAGGAACATTTAATCTGATAATTTCACCGTCACTCTGGGGATTCAATCCAATGTCACTATTTATAATAGATTTTTCAATTTCCGGTATTATGTTTTTTTCCCAGGGTTTAATAATAATCGATCTGGCATCGGGCGTATTGACGGATGAAACCTGGTTCAAGGGTGTTGGATTCCCATAATATTCAACCATAATCCCATCCAGCATTCCTGGAGTAGCTTTACCGGCTCTTATTTTTCCAAAGGTATAATTTACATGTTGAATGGCTTTTTCCATTAGCTCTTTGGCCTCTTCGATGTAAAGTTCAATTTCTTCCATTTGTATTGTTCTTTAAAATAAAAAAATCAGTGAACCAGCGTTCCAACTTTTTCACCTTCAATAATTTTCAAAAGATTACCTGGTTTATTCATGTCAAATATAATAATTGGCAGGTTATTTTCCTGACAAAGTGCGAAAGCAGTCATATCCATGACCTTATACCCATTTTCAAATACTTCCTGGAAAGATATATTCGTAAACCGGGTGGCAGAAGGATCCTTCTCAGGATCAGCAGTATATAACCCATCCACACGGGTACCTTTTAGAACCACATCAGCCATTATTTCTACGGCTCTCAAACTCGCTGTTGTATCGGTGGTGAAATAAGGATTTCCTATTCCGGCACCAAATATTACGATCCTGCCTTTTTCCAGGTGCCTGATGGCCCTTCTTCGGATAAATTGTTCACAAACCTGTTCGATTTTAAACCCGGACATCAACCTGGTAAACATTCCTGCCTTTTCAAGAGCACTTTGTAAAGCCATTCCATTTATTACGGTAGCCAGCATACCCATATAATCCCCCTGTACCCTGTCAATGCCACTTTCTTCTGCAGTTATCCCCCTGAAAATATTTCCTCCGCCTATAACAATTGCTATTTCAAGACCGAGATCTTTAACTTTTCTGATTTCCTGAGAATATTGCTCCAGTCTTTGAGGGTCAATACCAAATTTCTGATCACCCATCAACGCTTCACCACTCAATTTCAGTAATATACGTTTATACTTCATGCCATAATATATCAATATCTACACAAATATAACATTGCAAGCCCTTTAAAAAAATCTTATTTCCAATTGGATCCAATTTTCTACGGTGAAAATACCCTTAGTATTCCCACTAAATCAATATTAGAAGTTAACTTTGCATGATTTTGCATTAAAATTTTGAATAAAAATATCTATTTCACCTGTTTTAAAAATACACATATGCGCTACTATGTAATTGCTGCATCATTAGTGTTATTGATTTTCGGATGTAAAGTTAAACAAGGCAGTACCCCAATTCAGGATACTGTTTATGAAGCTGAAGATACAACGGACATCATTGAAATTGTAGACGAACAGCCACTGGAATATCCTGAATACCGGGCCAGCAGGACGCGTTTAATGGATTTACTTCACACGAAACTTGAGATTTCCCTGGACTGGGAGAAACAAAGGCTAAATGGTCTAGCCACTTTAAAACTAAGACCCTATTTCTACCCGCGGGATAAAGTTATTCTGGATGCAAAAAACTTTGATATACATCATATCCAACTATTAAAAGGAACCGACAAACATGATTTAAAATATTTTTATGATGGATTTCAATTATTGATTAATCTTGATACAGTATACAAACGAGATCAGGATTTCTTTCTGGAGATAAAATACACGGCTAAACCAACTGAAAGGGAAACTTCAGGTAGCCTTGCCATAGAATCGGACCAGGGCTTGTATTTTATCAATCATGATGGTTCAGATAAGTATAAACCCACACAGGCATGGACCCAGGGAGAGACAGAGGCAAATTCATGCTGGTTCCCAACTATTGATTCTCCAAATGAGCGGACTACCCAGGAAGTTTTTCTGACGGTTCATGAAAAGTATACAACACTGTCTAACGGAGAGTTGGTGTATTCCAAATTCAATGGTGACAGTACGCGTACAGATTACTGGAAAATGGATCTTCCCCATGCGCCATATCTTTTTATGATCGCGGTTGGTGAATTTGGAGTTTATGAAGATCAATGGAAGGATATCCCCGTCAGCTACTATATGGAAAAGGATTATGCAAAGTATTCGAAGGATATATTTGGAGCTACTCCTGAAATGTTGTCCTTCTTTTCAGATAAGTATGGCGTTGATTATGTATGGCCTAAGTATGCTCAGGTGGTTGTCAGAGACTATGTTTCCGGTGCTATGGAAAACACCACGGCCTCTGTGTTTTATGATGACATGAACGTGGACAGCCGCGAACTCATTGATTATCATTTTGAAAGGATTATTGCTCATGAATTGGCGCATCATTGGTTTGGGGACCTTGTTACCTGTGAGTCCTGGGCTAATATTACTCTGAATGAAGGATTCGCTAATTATGCCGAATATTTATGGTTTGAGTATAAATATGGATCCTATGAAGCTGATAAGCATGCCCTTGATGAATTCCAGCAATACCTTGATGAATCTTTAGAGAAGCAGGTGGACCTCATCAGGTTTTACTATGATGATAAGGAAGATGTCTTTGATAGCCATTCTTATGCAAAAGGAGGATTGATCCTTAACATGCTGAGAGAATACATAGGAGATGCTGCCTTTTTTGAATCATTGAAAAGATATATTAAAAAATATGAGTTCTCAACTGTTGAGGTCCACGATTTGCGGCTTGTTTTTGAAGAAGTGACAGGAGAAGACCTTAACTGGTTTTTTAATCAATGGTATCTCGCTGCCGGGCACCCTGTTCTAAATGTTGAACAACAATTCAATGATTCCACACTCACGATTACGGTTTCTCAGTTACAGGACCTGGAGATAGCACCCGTTTATCGATTGCCTGTTACCATAAATGTCTATACCAATGAAGGAATTGATTCTTATTATGTTGTGGTGGATGAAATATATCAATCCTTTGAATTGCCGGTAATGAAAAGTCCTGATCTGGTACTATTCGATGCGTCCCAGAAGTTATTAGCTGAGATCCGTCATAACAAGAGCCTTGAAGAATACACCTACCAGTATTTTAATACCGATAAATTCCAGTCGAAGCATGATGCATTGGACACATTGTTGAATTGTAATAATGATAGTCTGAAAAATCTGGTGGTAAAAGCTGCTTTAAAAGATGAATTCTGGTATTTCAGGCAGATGGCAATCGATAAGGTTGAGGAGCTGGCACAGGAAGATAAAAACCAGCTGATCGATGAGGTGCTCCATCTGGCCTCAAAAGATGAGAAATCCCTTGTCAGGGCAGATGCCCTGCACGTCTTGAATTCATTAAGTGGGCCGGAACATATAGAAGTATATCGCAATGCGCTCAATGACAGTTCATACATGGTTGCAGGATCAGCCATTTATATATATTCCTCACTGGATCCTGAGGAATTCAAGAACATAGCTTCACAATATGAAGCATACAATAATATAAACATCATCATACCATTGGCCAGTTTTTATATTGATGCAGCTATCCGGGGGAAGTACTCATGGTTTATTGATAAAATGAATTATGCACAAAATGATGGATTGTGGTATCTTCTTCAGTATTTTGGAGAGTATATGATGCATGCTCCTGAGTTAACGCAACGAAAAGGCATTGTAGTATTGGAAGATTTTGCGCGGAACCATGATAAAATATATGTCCGCCTGGCAGCCTACCAGGCCCTGGGTTTACTTAGCGATCTGAGTGGGGTGGATGGATTAAGGGAGGATATTAAAAATCAGGAACCTGACGAATACCTCAGGCAGTTATACCAGTCACTTTTCTAGTCCTATATAAGTAGCAGTTTTTCAGCTTTTTATATGTAGGATCACCAAAATAAAGAGTCTTAAAAAATTAAAATAATTTACCTCAATTGTTTAAATTAATTTATTTATACCAAATATTTGATTAAAAGAAAAAAGAGTATAATTTTGCATTCCCTTTGCAAAACCCAAATTTGGATTTTGTAAAAGGGCGTTTTTTTAAGTGTTGAATTGAGCAGAATTTTGGGGGGATACCAAAGCGGTCAACTGGGATGGACTGTAAATCCATTGGCGTACGCCTTCGAAGGTTCGAATCCTTCTCCCCCCACGGATTTATTAAGTGATTTTGTGATTTAGTGAATTAGTGATTTGGCGATTGTAACTTTATGCGGGCCAGTATTAGAAGTCACTCCATCTCCAAGTCATATCATCACTAAATGAAAATGCGGGCGTAGCTCAGTTGGTAGAGCGACAGCCTTCCAAGCTGTAGGTCGCGGG
>CBDUCT010000032.1:0-16791 GCA_965365715.1 uncultured Cyclobacteriaceae bacterium
TGACTGTAATTACCACATCTGTTGAATATCCCGGATAAATACCATTATATGCCGTAACCGTGTAGGTCGCAGTTCCGGCAGTGGAATTTGTGTTTTCCAAAGTTTCATTCAGATCATTTCCTGTTCCTGAAGCACTCCCAGTTATCCCGGAATCAAAGACTGCTGTCCATTCATAGGAAGTTACCGGGTTTCCATTAGGTGTGCTGAATGCAATATTGGTGGTCTCCCCAGCACATATGGTTTCTGAAGCAGGAGTGGCTAATACATCCGGTAATGGGCCGGGGCCCTCCTCGCCACCATAATTAACAAATCCAATAGGCGTATTCTGGTTGTTAAAATCTGTCTGAATCCAGTTAATATCCCTGGCTATGTTCGCAATTCTCAATTCATCAAGCAATCCCGTAATATAATTTGCAGAGGATAAACGTTTTCCGATAAGCAAGGGATAAACACTGGCATCAACATTCCCTCCAAAGGAGTTCTGACTATTTGCAAGAATACCATTAACATAGACCCTAAGTCTTGTGGGCACCGGATAATTTTCATCATAAACATAAACCACATGCTGCCAGGTTCCTGCAGTTATGGAACCGTCTGTAAAATTATACTGTGTCCCATTAATACTCGAGCGGTGAATAACATAATCAGGTGATCCTGCACTCCCGATACCCAGCATATATTGTTCCTGCCCATCAGTCTGTCCCTTAGCCATTATGGCATTATCGGTGGTATTATCGGGTGCGTTGATCCAGGCCTGTATTGTGAATTGATTCCCACTTAAATTTATACTTGGACTGTTGCTAACATCTAAATAATGGTTGCTCGCTCCGTTAAAACTGATGGCTTGTCCTATTTTTCCCCCCACTGAGGAAGCTACACCAAAATTATTTGGATTCGCTGTATTGCTATTTTGTGTTGCATCGATAACGGATGATGATTGGGGTTCCTCCTCCATATGCCATACCGCCTGGAAATCGCCGGAATATGTATCTGTGGTCGATGGATCTGTACCTATTGTCGGATTGCCGTAATATACATAAATCGTTTTATCTGAGAGATCCGGCAGATCCATCCTGACAAAAGCTTTATAATTGGTGGCATCATACACTACAATTTCATGATCAAGCAGTGTCAACCCATCACCATCTGTAAAAATGATATCAAACCCGTTAGGATGATCAGCATTTGCAATAATATCTGCATCAGCTGAGAGATCTATTAATAATGGGAAATCGGTATGAGGTCCACCAATAATGTTCGCATCAGGAATCGTAATGGATTTTCGATATTCATAGCCTGCCAGCCATTGCCCGTTAGCGGATAATGCCAGAAATATTAATATGACAAATAGCGCAAAGCGCCTATAAAAATTAGTTAGCAAGCTGACAATCATTAAAAATATCTATTCTTCTCCCTCTAAATCATCTTTTACCTCAATTCTAAATATGTTTTATGGTAATTAGGTAACCTCAGATTTTGGATTATATTGTTCAAAAGTGCAATAAAATATAAAAAAATTTATATAATAAATCTGTTAGTAATCAAGTTGGCCGTTAGCAGTGGTTTTGTATAATGCAATCTTGGTATTCGATCCCCCAATCTGGAAACTGACAGATGCTGTAAAAAATATCTTGCCATCCGGAAATTGACATATAGATCCTGCCTCTTCCAACTCTCCATTCGTGCCATACTCTTCACTCCATTCAATGGTATCCAGGTTAAAATTTAATTTAACAAGCCTGATTACTTTCCCTTCCCAATCCGTACCCAAAAGCAGGTACCCTCCATCAACCGATCTAATTATGTCAGTGGTTAACATCAGAAGGTCAGCCAAAAATACATAATTTCCATCGCCTGAGCCAGGGAAATTAGGACTTGTTTGATTTTCAGATAATAATACTCCTTGAGAATCAGTTGAAAGGCCATCTGACGATTGATATCCATTGCTTAACACAATGTTCTGATTTACCAAAAGCAATTTGGTGGCCTTAAAAAATCCTTCTGAAGATGTAATATCCCTGGAATCACCTGCAACACCATTTGTATATTGTACTCTGGATAGCTTTAGATTCTGAGTATTGAGTCCGAGGGATTGGTCTTCCCCCAGTTTTAGATAATTACCCGCATCAAAAGGAACAACACTTTTCGAACGCCCGTCATACCTTGAACTTTGTATTAAAGATCCAATAGAATCACCTTCCAGACTCACCCAGGTATCGTAGCTTTGGGTAGTATCATTAATGCCTATCTCGCCAACCATTATTAACCCGTCTCCTACTGAAGTATTTTCGAACAATCCGATATCATAACAAATTTCGGAAGTATCCCTCCTACCAAGCGGGGTATAAGAAGTTACAGACTTGCTTACCAATGAAAATTTCATAAACAGGAAATCATTATCTCCGTTTATGTTGGTTGTCCCACCAATATAGAGATCCCCATCATGATACACCATACCCGCGGGAGATTCGTCATATCCTGCATTTCCAAAAGCATAAACTTCAGCCGTAGTACCGCTGGAATCTGTTAAGATAATTACAATATCCCTATCAGACTGTTCTCCTGTAACCACAGCTGTTTCGGTAGTAGAAGCGAGTATGGCTATCTGGTTGTCCGGCAAGGGTGTAATACCTATCCCTTTATCCTGAAATTCTCCTCCAAACAACCGGATGAATGTCTCAGTATTCTTTGGTGAAATGTTCTCTGAGGTATCACAGCTCAGGCATGCGAACGATATCACAATTAAATAAAGAAATATGTTTTTGTATCCTGTATTCATTTATTTCTATATGCCCTACCTAATTTTCTTTGGTTTATAAAACGGTCTTAGAAACTTAAAAGTCAAATCAAAAGAACTTAAGCTATAATCATCTAAGGCTATTCCATAAAGAATCATATTGGTCTGATTTTCAATATCCCCATACCTGGTATCCATACTTGATACATTCTTTAAAAACCTTGAATAGCGGAATTCCACCACGATATAATCTATTCCATTCGTTTTGTACATAAAGCCAAGGCCAACATTTAAAGAGAAATTGTTTTTGTTTTTGGATCCGATGTCATTGGCTGACCCTCTCTCCAATTTCGTTTCAGGTGTTCCTGCAATTTTTTCCCGGGTCAGATCATTCTGCCTCGACCTTATCAATCCATTATAGGAAGCTCCGCCTAGCAAATAGGGTTTAAACTTGATCTTATCAAACTGGTATTTTATATATACAGGGACTGATATCCAATCCATATTTTGCTTGTACGTAGATTCATAATACAGGTCTTCGACTTCAAAGGAAGCATATATATCTCTTAGATATTGAGCTTTGTATTTGAATGCTGTTCTGGAATAACTTAATCCCAATCCAACGTAGATATTCCTGTATACAACCGCATCCATATTGACTCCGAAAATATATCCAACGCTTCCCTGATAATCTTTTACAGGATCCATTACAATAGATGGCTGATCATTGTATTTTACCAGGGTAATGGGATAAATAAAATCACTATGGATAACAGCAGGAGAAGAATAGGTTAATCCAGCTGATACAGAATATGTAAATAATGGCTCTGTCCTGAAACTCTGATGTAAAAAGATCAGGTCAGGTGGATCAATAAGTGGGTTCACTGTATGCTCAGGATCTACAGTCAATAATTCAAGATAAACTGAATCAGCCATATCCATATCATCAAGATACAGTTTTGATAAGGCCAGCAGTTCCAGTGCATCGATGCGCTCCTGTTTTGTAAATCCACGATCAATACATTTTCGCAAAAGAGAGTCAACCTCAATAAATCGTCCCTGGTCAAAACTTTCACGTGCATCCTCCAGATTACGGGTACAAACATCCTGTGATTGAACGTCAAGCCCAAAAAATAAGCCAATCGCAACAATTAACAATTGGCAAAAATGTTTAATATCTATTCTAAAAAAACCAATCATAAATTTTTAAGGAAGATTCGGCGTCAAACAAGTTTCCTCATAATTTATATCCTCTGCCACATATCTTTCCCATTCCGCCCTGGTCATATTCCTTTCCAGGTGATCACATATCTGAACTGATAAAGTTTCTGCCTTTGTCGGCCAAATCTTGATATTACCATTCTCACATCCTGCAAAAAGATAATTGCCGTCCGGACTGAACATAGTGCTCCAAACCTGTGCACCGTGATCAGAAAGTACTAAGGGCAGATTGTTAAGATTATTATAATCCCACAATTGGACTGTACCATCAAAACTGGAAGTCGCCAGGTAATTCCCTCCTTCATTGAAAGATATACTGCTTATCCCAGAGCTATGTCCTGGCAAATCAGTAATTTTCCTTACCCGGTTCATTCCTTTGCTTATGTCATATAAACTAACAAGGCCATCCTCGAATCCAATGGCGAGTATATCTTCCTCCGGATGAAAGGCCAACGAATTTACAGGTCTTTTTTTATCCGAAATCAAAGTTATGGTCTCATCCACGTTAGAAGCATTCATCAGGACAACCTTTCCAGATCTGCCGGATAATGCCAGGATTTTACTCCTGATGCTCATATCCATATTATTATACTCAATGTTAAAGGTCTTTAATACTTTGCTGTTATTAAAATCATTAATTCTCAAAGTCTTATCATCACCGAGGCTAATGAAAAACTTGCTGTTATCTGCAATTACAATATCATGGATACGTCCCTGATGCCCTGCCTGCGTAACAGGTCTTGAATTCTGTTTCTCAAGGTTGAGCAATTGGATCCCGGCCATATCACTTCCCAGTATAAGCCATTTCCCATCATTTGTTGTTTTTACTATCCTGTTTCTCGTTTCATTCTGCCAGAGTGTTTCAGGAATCGATTTTGTATCAGAATAATCCCACTTTAGTATTTTACCATCGGTACCCGCGCTATAAATATTCTGACCATTTGAAGAAAATGTCAGGCCCCTCACGGTACCTTCATGCTGATGCATGGAATAAATACTGTCTTTTTCTGAAAATTGTAAATTTTTAAGCGCGTAATACAATCCATTATAGATATAGCGGTCGTGTCTTATTCCGTCATACTTCATATTGAACATATATGCCTGCTGTGCCACAAGACCTTCAAGCTGCCTATCCTGGATCTGCAGAGATTTTACAGCCATGCCCTGGGCAATAGAGAGCATCCTCAACCTGAAGGCATTAGATTCTTCCATTTCAGCTCGATTCTGGGCTTCCAAAGCTCTTACCCTTTCCTGGTCCGCCACCTCGGCGGCAGCAATAGCATTCTCCTGTTCACGCTGTGCCCTGCGACGTTCTGATTCAGCAATCAGTCTTTGTGCTTCGGCCAGCTGCCTCTGGTTTTCCGCTTCCTGTTGCTGAACCCTGGCTACATGAGCCGAATAGTTTGCTTTCTGCTCCTGACGAATTGCCTCACCAAGCCGGATCTCAGCAATTTCCATCTGCCTGTTGGCTCTTAAGGCATTTTCCAAGGCCAGTTTGGTTTTTTCATCCGCCTCCACTTTCTGAATGAGGGCGAAAACAAAAAAGATTATGGAAATTATCAATAAAAGACCAAAGATGATGGCTACATTTCGTGCACGACGCAGCATATTCTTCTGAAGCAACTCCTTACTTCGCTGCTCATTCTCATAAGCAGTTTTACTTGTATCCAGAAAGAGCATGGCCCTTTCAAAAACAGGATTATATCGCTGAGCCCATGCACGGGTGGGCATCTGTTTCTTCTGCCAGTTTAAGGCCAATTGAAGATCTGGTGGCCTCCACAGCCCTGTACGACCTACCTGATACATTGCCGCTGCATCAGACAACCTGCGATACATTTGAGCAGATTCGAACTCCTCATCAACCCAGTTTTTCAACCTGTCCCATATACGCATCAGACTTTCATGAGAAATTTCTATGATGGTACCTGACCGCAAAGGAACATTAGCAGGAGGCATCAACAATGATCTGCCTGGTCGCCTGAATTTCTCAACTACATTGATGATTTCGTCCTCAGTAACATTAGCAATTTGTGCTAATTCTGCAATATTTGCAGCACGTCTAATTCCAAAGTTATCCCTTCCTTTTTCCGTCAGGGATTTGAATATTACCTCGCAGATCTCCCTTTCTCTTTTATCGAGTTCAGCAAATGTCTCATTCGCATGCTGGGATAATGCCTCCTCCAATTTTCCAATAGCTACATAATGCCTGAGATCCAGTGATTCTCCATCCTCTCTATTTTGGGTCCAGTAATCCCAGGTCCTCATCAGGGCATGCTGGAGAATTGGAAGCTGGTCAGGGTTATTACCCACATCATTTAAAAGCTGCTGGGTCAGTCTTCTTGTGATCTTACCACCACCAACAGCAACAGGACCTTCAATAGCCATCCTCTGCTGATCCCTTGTCATTTGCGGGATCAAATAATGACTTTCATTTATTACCTGAGTCAAATCAGGGAATTGAGCACAATCACCAATAAAATCTGAACGCATAGTGAGTGCCACATAAATAGGCAATTCAGTCTGACTAACAGATTTCAATAAGAGATTTACAAAAGCAGCAGAAAGGTTTGCTGACTCCTCATCTGTTTCGCTTTTTAAAAACCTGAACAATTCCTCAAACTGATCTATCAGGATCAGGAAATTTGTCGGGGAAGATTTTGATAATGAATGGGGCTTCAGCGCATCTACAAGGCCCATTGAAGAACTTTTCAATATCACATTGGTCAAAGTAGATTCCATGAATCTCTCCTCCTCAGACAGTTCTTCGTAAGATTCATTAAGCTTGACAATTGCCTCTGAAAGGTTTTCGATCGGGCTGTTACCTGGCCTGGATGAAATAACAATCCAGTCAGATCCTGCATCCGTCATAAATCCACCATATAATATAGGGATAAGACCACAATACATTAAAGATGATTTTCCACTTCCGGAAGCTCCGATGACTGCTGCAAACCTGTTCTGGGCAAGTTTTAACAGAATTTCATCACTCTGCCCCTCTCGCCCGAAGAATAAATGGCTTTCTTCAAACCCGAAAGGCCTTAACCCAGGAAAGGGATTTAGCAGGTTGGTATCTTTAACCTTTCCTGATAGAGCAATTTCTATATCCTTTACATTCATTGGCTAATCAAGCTGGTTAAGAAACGATTTAAATGAGCTTTTATTGACCTTTTGGTTCTTTAATAAGATCAAATTGTCTTTGTTAAAATAAAGATCCAGGTCAACTTTCTTATTTGAGTCAACAATTACGGCGGTGGGATTTTTATCCTTACTCCTTCCCAGACCTAAAGCTTTTACACTGTCAAACAATTTACTTTTAACCCAATTTTCATTGTTTTTCCCATGATAGATCAGCGTACCGTCACATTCTTTCAGGTTTTTAAGATGTTTATCACGGATCTGCAGGATCTCTCCATCAAAATTTGAAAGTATTACTTTATAACCCTGTTCTTTAAGGAAATTACTAATTGGCTTGCATTCTTCCCGCTCAGTCTTGTCGCAAATTAGATATATGCTTTTACCTTTTTCAACTTCAGGTGTAATAACCTGTTCCCGACCCCGTCTATTCTCATTTATTTTCCCGACTATAAAACCCTTCAGGGTTTCAATAGGGCAATCCATTATTTCCGCATATTGAATATTTACCAGATCTTTTTTAAGATTATCAATAAAAATCTTCTGTTTTACAGTAAGATTCTCATGATCTTCTGAAATCCATATGATCCTGTTGAATCTTTCATAATACTTTACTCCCGGTTTATCATTGACCTGACTGCTATGATCAGATGCTAATTGATTCTCTATCTCAACAATTGACAATCCTCTGTTTTTTATCAATGCACCGGAATCTTCACCAACAAGGTGGATTGACAGTTGACATTTGCTCAACTTTTCATTTATCTGCTTAACAATATCATCATATGATCCCTCTATCGAATCCAGCTCATATACATCATATTGACTTCTGGATAATTCCCGGCAGAGATTATCTCTTTGATTATACTGGTCTATACCAGATTGTGCTATATAAATTCCTGAAGGTCTGAGGTTTTTAACCAGTTTTTCAGCTGCTTTCACAGGCGAACTATCTGATTCAATGATATTTTTTATATCAGCAGCAATATCAAATATCTTCATCCAATACTCATGATCTTTGTCCGGATCCTCCTGATAAGATATTTCCGTAACAAAATCAGTCAGAGAATCTATTTCAAAAAAATTATGGAACTTATTCTGCTTTAAATATGCAGGTATTTCTGTTCCGGGAATGCGATTTTTAAAAACATTTATAAACTTTATATCAGCCGATGACTTACTTTTCTTCGTGGTTTCCTTTTCGAGAACAGACAGATAGCTCATAAAAATTGGGGCCTGTAAAAAGTTATTGGAAAACACTGGTATAATTATAGAAGATTTAAGCGGAAAGGAATCCGGATCGAGGTCGTATTCAGATAATTTTAGAATGGAATGTTTTTCTCCGGATAATCGATCTAACAATCGTTCAAGATTTTCCAGGAAAACACTAACCCAACCTCTGGAAGAATGACTGTCTGGCTTATCATCCAGATTTGCATATAGTAATATAATCTGGTAATTAACCATCAGAATTGAACTGGTTTAAACATTATGTGCCCCATAATACAATTTTTTATCTAAATACCCATAGTATTTGATAATTTTCTCAAAAAAATATAATTTTCAATAACATTCAAAATATACTTGATCTGCTAAGCAGATTTACCCAGATCCTTTATTGTCAATCCCGCACCGAGTGATGAATAATGCAGAAAATCCAATGCGATTTCATGATCGTTACTCAGTAATTCATATAATTTCTCCTTGAAGATCCTGATGAATACAGTATCAACCAATGGATGTAATACAAGGTCATTTTCAGCAATATCCTCAATCAGGATCTCTCCCAGAAATTCACTTTCAGTAAGATTATTGATGACAATATCCCTTTGTAAAAGATTCACATAACCGTCATATACTATGTAAAAATAATTATTCGTTTCTTCGGTGATCTTCAATTTCTGATCTTTGCGGAGATACAATTCTTCGGTATAATCCAACAGATTTACAAGAAATGCCGTTGGCATAGGCTTGAATATCCTGATTTTAGTCAGGAAGAATACTTTGTCTATAGTAAGCGGCTTGCTAAAGTGCAAATTTCGGATCTTTTCCTTTCCAAGGATCATGCTGTCAATATCTGCCTTTTTTTCCTTATCGATCCTCTGCGAATGCTCATCATAGTAATCGGGGTTAATTTGATACAATGACCAACCTGCGGTATTTCGTATTAAAGGATCAGGATTGAATAAGTTGGCGATCAACTCATAGAGCATGGTGTCAACTTTATGGATCCCGACCCAATAAATGGCAAGTGCTTTAGACCATCTGTTAATCTGATTGAATTCTTTATTAATAACCTGCTTGACAACATCCATGAAATCACCTAGCATATGAGGATAGAAAACCTGCAATTTCTTGATCTTATCCTGATTTGAAATATCATCAAAGAGCGGGATAAGGCGGTCTTTCAGGTCTTCAGCTAATAATACATCCAACAGCTCAATCGCATAAGTAATCCCCTCGTGTGTCCCACTTTCAATATTCGTTCGTATCAACCGAATTGAATGGGGGTCATAGATCATAGACAGGAGCATATATATATGGTGATAATGATGGTTGTTTTCTTCTTTTATAGAATCACGGATCATTTCACCTATTTCAGTACTCTGGATCTTATCCAATGCATGAATATTCCAGATGATATCATTAATATCTGATTCAATAACATACTTTATTCTAACTGACTGATAACCTTCAGCTTTGAATCCGGAATTTGCCAGGGCCAACAATATCTGCGACACAACCTTCTTGTCGGGATAATCGATCTTTGACCATAAAACCTCTTTTGATCTGTCACTTCCCATCTTTTCATAAACCTTGATTATCCTGTGCTGTGTTTGAGGATCCTGATCAGTTTTCTGGAATACGATTTCGAGGTATTGTATAATATCATCTCCTATTTCAACAAGGGCATTTACTGCCAGATCGCCGTAAGTGGGTGATGATAATTTATCTATCAGGAATGGATAAAGGTCGCTCCTTTTCATTTTACCCGCAGCTTTTATAGCCAGGGATTGAACGCTGAAATTCAGATCGACCAGTAATTCAATCAAATAAGGGATTACATCATCTCCCTGGTTGGAGAGGATCATGCTTATCGCATCGATCCGGTCTTCTACTTCATCCGATTTAGTCAACCTGGAGATATTTTCAATCAGTGGAAAATCATCTGAAGCATGAAGCAGTTTGTTCAACCAGTTGCTGATATCTTCCTTACCTTTATCTGTATCTTCAATGATTTTTATCTTATTGGGATTCAATGTTCCGGATAAATTCCTTGCCTCATTCAACCTTCTGAGGGCAAACTTTTTCGTAATTTTATGGTCAGATTCTATCTGTGTTGGCAGAAAATCAATAAACTTCTCAGCATCCAGTTTTTCAATAACTTTTAATGTGAATATCTTCATTCCAGGATCACTGATGGTATCGAGATTTTTAAGAACAGTATTGATCTCAATCCTTTCGTTTTCATCTTCACCCGCCTCTTCTTCGTGACTTTCCAGTTTCTTCTTCACATTATTCCTGTATTCATTATACAATCTCCCTGTAACAAAGAAATATCCTACAATAATTGCCAGAAGAAAATAAGTATAATGAATGATGTCCAGAAAGGACAGAGTACCGATTATAAGGATCATTATGCCTGCAAGTAACCTGGATGATTCATTGATGACCCCTTCAATTTTTGCCTGAACATCAAAGCGGATATTGATCTTGAGTGGCATAAAAAAGATTTTGAATGTAGGAATTTCCAATGCTTCCCTGATGGAATTTGAAAAGAACTTACTCAAGACAATAAACAGGAAGAACCAGATGAAATTTTCTGAATCCGGCAGATAACCAAACAAGTTCCCGGTAATAATGGCTCCCAGGGTAAAAACACCAAGAATTATAGGCAAAACAATCAAAGCTGTTTTCAGTCCGTAGGAAGCGATCAGCCTTTCATTAATAAATGTCTGCATAATCAAAGTGAATACCATGATCGACATATACATATATGATAGGAATTTTGCCAGACTTATCTCTTCAGGGTATTGCTGCTCTGTTATTTTCAGGAATGTGTAATCTACAAATGTTAAACAGATGATTGATATCCCTATAAACAGAGACAGAACAATAGCATAATTGTCCTTGAACAATTTACTGAATCTTATAGTATCAGATTTTCCTTGCTTTTCTCCCACTTCTGCAAAACGTATTTCACGATTTATGAAGACAAGAAAAAACATGCAAGCTACAATACTGATATCAGTTATTATTAAAAGGTCCGTTACATTGCTTATGAATTCTATAAAAAAAGGCACAGCTACAAATGCCAATATCGTCGCAATCAACTGCCCGGCATCTATACTTCCGATTATTCTTTTCGATTGCCTTATATCAAAAATCCTCCCAAATAATCCCCAGAAACACAGAAGCATAATAGAGGTGATAGGGAACAACATTACATATAGGATAAAAATAAAAACAGGACTTGTCTGTATGGCAAGAACTGTAAATACCCCTGTTATGAATATAAATACACCTATTAAATTAAATACAGCTAGTATTTTAAAAGAAATATGTTTCTGTAATATGGTGAAAAGCCCGGTAGATAATACACCCAGTATACCTGAAACGAAGAAAGCCAGTTTAAGATTTTCGCCCTGGGTATTCAGGAAAAGAGTTTCAACCACAACCCTGTAGGTGGCCAGAAAAATACCCATGAAAAAGCCATAACCCAACAATAATAGTGCAGGACGCTCCTCATCGGTCTTCTGAACGTTAAGCAGCCGGAATAAGCTTTTCAGCATGGGATAAAAAGTTGAACAAATTAATTTTACTCAATATTAGAAAAAAACTTTAATTAATGCATCATTAAATGTAGAAAATTCAAACAAATAATTGTACTTTCCTGATACAGACAATATCGTATTCTGCATATTTAATAATTCACATCGATATAATTAACACGAAAAATTGCATAATTTTATTATAATTCTTCTTAAATAGAATTTAGTTTCAAAACCAAAGATTATATATGTCTTACAAAATCCCATATTTCTCTTTTGATAAAATGATTTCTGATACAGGTGGGGACCTAAGTCTGGCTTTCAGGGAAATAATGGATTCAAAATGGTATATTTTAGGTGGTCATCTTACTGCTTTCGAAAATGAATTTGCGGAACATATCGGTGTTAAACATGCAATAGGAGTTGGAAATGGATTTGATGCCTTAAGGATAAGCCTGGAGTCTTTAGGTTTGAAAAAAGATGATGAAGTCATACTCCCAGGCTTAACGTTTATTGCCACCCTCCTAGCAGTCATACATGCTGGAGCAAAACCTGTTCTCTGTGATGTAAATCCTGAGACTTTTACAATGGATTACAGGTCTGTGGAATCCCTGATCAGTTCCAAAACTAAGGCAATTATCCCTGTTCACTTATATGGTTCTCCTGTTGATGTTAATAGAATTATAAAACATACCAAAGAAAAAGAAATAGTTATTGTAGAGGATTTTGCCCAATCTGTCGGAGCTGAAATTGAAGGAAGAAAAACCGGATCATTAGGCCGAATAAATGCAGCCAGTTTCTATCCGACTAAAACCCTGGGTGCTATGGGAGATGGAGGCATTATTACAACAGATGATAGAAAACTTGCAGAAAGGTGCAGATCTTTAAGGAATTATGGATTTACTAAAGATGGAAGGCATACTATAATTGGATATAACTCAAGGTTGGATGAAATGCAGGCAGCTTTTCTCAGCACTAAAATTCGATGGCTGGATATCTGGATCAATGAAAGGAGATCTATTGCTGAAAAATATAGAGACAACCTTTCTGGCATTCCCGGTCTGAAATTACCTGAATATCAAAGATCTGCATTACCTGCCCATCATATTTTTCCAGTTCTAAGTAAAAAAAGAGAAGCGCTCAGAGAGCACCTCCAAACGGCCGGAATAGAAACACACGTTCACTATGGGATCCCTGTACACCTCCAAGACAGCATGCGTTATCTGGAATATTCCAAAGGATCCATACCTGAGGTAGAAAAAATATCTGAAAGAGAATTAAGTTTACCTATTTATCCCGGGCTTACGGAAGATAAGATCAATTTTATCTGCGAAATAATTGACAAATTTCAGAGAAAATAGAAGGGATTACAGGAATCTTACACTGTATTCCCTGATGATAAATTACATTGATAATCATTCAGAATCAATGAAAAGATTCCAGGGCTTCATCCGTTAGAATACCTTCATAAATGATCTTTAAAGTTTGATCAAAAATATCAGAATGGTATTTGGGGAGTTTCTTTTTCATATCAGGTGGCAAGGCGTTAAGGAAATTAGGGTCCAGTAATGTCTCAATAGCACAAGCATAAAGGGCAACTACAAGATTTCTGTTTATATTTTTTTTGATCATGCCTTTGGTAATTCCTTCATCTATGAGTCGCTTGAATCGAAGAAAGGCTGCTTCATGCTTATAGTTGTTAATTTTGATCCATAAATGTGGGACGTTCTCCTGTATGTCCATAATAAGATCAGAATTCATTCTACCCATTGATACCCCAATATGACTCATCATGGATTTTAGTTTATCTGTGAAACTTAAATCTTTCTGATCCAGTATCTCATTGATTTCTACCGTTATTTTTGAACTCCAATTGTCAAATGTCTTTTCCAGCAGATCCTGTTTGCTTTCATAATACTTGTAAATGGTCTTTTTACTGATTGATAAATTTGAAGCGAGCTGGTCAACGGTAACTTTTTTATATCCTTTTTCAAAAAATAACTTATTGGCCTCCTTAAGTATATCTTTTTCTATCTCATTATTACGTGGCATATGATCATGAACTTAGGGTCAACGTAAATGTAAAAAATACATTTTTATTTTTATACATTTGTTATGATAATCTTAATCTGAAAACTATTAAGGTTTTATGGACAAAAAACAGGCGCATAAAGAGGTTTTAGAATTAATTGATAAAATCAATTATTATAACGATAAGTATTATCAGGAAGATATTTCTGAAATCTCCGATTTCGAATTCGACCAGATGCTGGAAAAACTCAACAGGCTGGAAGCTGTGTTCCCTGAATTCAAGTATGCTTATTCCCCAACCCAGCGGGTTGGCGGAACAATTACTAAGAACTTTAAAACTGTATTTCATAAATTTCCAATGCTGTCTTTGTCAAATACCTATTCTGAGGATGAAATCCGGGAATTTGATAAAAGAATAAGTAAAATGATTGGGGATGAAGTTGTTGAGTATATATGTGAACTTAAATTCGATGGTGTAGCCATCAGCATTACCTATGAAAAAGGAATCCTAGTGCAGGCTGTAACACGCGGTGATGGGGAAAAAGGGGATGATGTGACTGCTAATGTCAAGACGATAAGAAATTTGCCACTAAAGTTGAAAGGAACCGGTTATCCGGATCTGTTTGAAGTCAGGGGTGAGGTTTTCATGCCGCGTAAAGTTTTTGACCAATTAAACCTGGAAAGAAAACAGAATAATGAACTATTACTGGCCAATCCCAGAAATACTGCTTCCGGAACTTTGAAAATGCAGGATTCATCCATCGTGGCCAGACGAAAGCTTGACTGCTTCCTTTATGGGCTTCTCGGAGAGAATATTGGTATCGAGACCCATCTTGAGGCTTTGACCAAACTCTCGACATGGGGATTCAACACATCAAAAACATACAGTAAATGTAAAGATCTAAGAGAGATCTTTGAGTTTATTAATGAATGGGAATTTAAAAGAAATGATCTTCCCCTTGATACTGACGGCATCGTTATAAAAGTTAACCGTTATGATCTACAGAAAAAGCTTGGTTTTACTTCCAAGTTTCCTCGTTGGGCAATAGCCTATAAATACAAAGCTCAAAATGCCATAACAAAACTGAATGGGATAAGCTACCAGGTAGGCAGGACCGGGTCGATTACGCCGGTGGCACAACTGGAACCGGTGGTGCTGGCAGGGACTACCGTTAAACGGGCTTCCCTTCACAATGCCAATGAAATAGAACGGCTTGACATAAGGATAGGTGATTATGTATTTATAGAAAAAGGTGGTGAAATTATCCCTAAAATTACTGGTGTTGATTATACTAAAAGAGGGAATGATACTACAAATATTGATTTTATAACAAATTGTCCGGAATGTGGCACCTCGCTTATCAGGCTTGAGGGGGAAGCCAACCATTATTGTCCTAATAGTGAGAACTGTCCGCCACAGATTCTGGGTAAAATAGAACATTTTATTCAAAGAAATGCCATGGACATAAACTCCCTGGGAGAAAAAACAATATCTGCTCTTTATAATAATGGCCTTGTGAAAAATGTCGCTGACTTGTACACACTTACTGAAGTGGATATTCTTAAACTTGAAGGATTCAAGGAATTATCAACCAGAAACCTTCTGGATGGTATTGAAAACTCAAAAAACAGACCTTTTGAAAATGTTTTATTTGGGTTGGGTATAAGATATGTTGGACGAACTGTCGCCGAGAAACTTGCATATCATTTTAAAGATATAGACCAAATCAGGGAAGCTTCTTTTGAAAGTTTAATTGAAGCTCCTGAGATCGGTCAGAAAATTGCAGAAAGCATAATAGAATTCTTTAATAAGATGGAAAACATTGAATTAATTGAGAACTTGAGAAAACAGGGCCTGAATTTACAAGTGGAACAAAGCGAAGATGATGATACAAGCAGGTCTCTTGAAGGGAAAGGATTTGTGGTCTCTGGTGTTTTTCAGAATTTTGGCAGGGAAGAATTAAAAACGCTCATTAAGAAACATGGGGGAAAAGTGTTATCTTCGGTTTCAGGTAAATTAGATTTTCTGATCGCTGGTGAAAAAATGGGGCCTGCCAAATTAAAGAAGGCTTCTGATCTTGGAATTAAAATCGTATCAGAAGCAGAGTTTATAGAAATGTTGAAAGAATAATTATTAATGTTTTTTAAGAAATTTTTTGTAGAACGTAAAACCAGGCACGCTATTAAAAAGAGCACTGTGACCAGGGATAATATTTCTTTCAGAAAGGCCCAATCTATTGGCATAATATATTCATGGGAAGGAAAAAGGAAGGCAGAGATCATTAACGATTTTGCAAAGGAAATGGAAATTTCAGGTAAAGAAGTCCAAACGCTTTGCTACAGTCGTGTTGATCTTAAAATAGTACCTGTCAAGGTTGATTTTTTCAGCGATAAAGACTTTGATAATTTTGGCAAAATAAAAAGTGATAAACTGAATAATTTTAAAAACCTCAGGTTTGATTTTCTGTATCATCTGGACACACTCCCAAATGTTTATATTGAGAACATTATGGCATTAAGTAATGCCCGATGCCGTGTTTCCAAGGCTGATCATACCAAAACGGAACTGTATGATTTCATGATACAGATCCGGGGGACAGTGGGCATTGATAAACTTTGCCAGGAAATTCTGCATTATACCAAAGCTTTAGTAAACAATGTATAATAAATTTAAAGGAACAGGAGTGGCCCTGGTCACGCCATTTGACAACAATCTGAAAGTAAACTTTAATGAACTTGAAAAAGTTGTTACCCACACCATAGCTGAAGGTATTGATTATCTTGTGGTTCAAGGCACGACCGGTGAATCCGTAACGATCAATGAACATGAGAAAATTGAGATTTTAAATAAGGTTAATGAGATCAATACTGAGAAACCTGTAGTAATGGGAATTGGAG
>CBDUCT010000033.1:0-16391 GCA_965365715.1 uncultured Cyclobacteriaceae bacterium
CATTCTTTTATCAAGTTTATTGTAAGACCAGATCCCAAAATCGGGATTTCCTTGTAAAAAAAATCTTGAATTTCCCCAACCGGTTTCCAGGATAGATTGTGCAAGTATGATAGATACGGGATGGAGATGCTGCTTCTGGTTGATCTCTTTGAGACTTTCTGTTTTATATTTCTTGTACATTGAGTTTATAAAACCACTATCAAGTGAGGTCAGGTCTTCCTTTGACCTTATTTTAGCCCATAATCTCTCTGTCCTGGATTTTTCATTTAACAGATTAAACCTGACAACCAATATCGCCGGTAACAAAGTCTCTATATACCGTTCTTTTCTGCTGATTTCAGGAAAATCCTTAAACTTTGAGATATCCTCATAAATAACCGGTTTGACAGAGTTTCCATTAATTTTCAAAATATCGGAGGGCTTTTTTAT
Organism: uncultured Cyclobacteriaceae bacterium; assembly: GCA_965365715.1. Taxonomy (GTDB): domain Bacteria; phylum Bacteroidota; class Bacteroidia; order Cytophagales; family Cyclobacteriaceae; genus JAGTVG01. The sequence continues at coordinate 430 of CBDUCT010000033.1, forward strand.
AGATTTATATTCAATCAGAAGTGATAATTTTTCTTTCTTTACACCATAATTAATCGGAATAGAAAGAATTAACAGTACTATTGCGAGAAATATGATTACAAATAATGCTTTTATCGTTTTTGAAAGATAACCTTTAAGAAACTTCATGATTACCATTTATTCCAATAAAGAAAATAAAAAGAATTCAGAAAGTATAGTTTTCTACAAATTTGTGAAACTGATCTCAATCGCTTTTTGCCTAATCCTGCCAATGTCAAATCTTATCTATGCAGAGGAAAAAAGACCAAAAATAGGCCTTGTGTTAAGTGGTGGTGGTGCAAAAGGAATTGCTCATATAGGCATTCTAAAAACACTGGAAGAAGTGGGATTGACACCGGATTATATCACGGGGACAAGTATGGGAAGTATAATTGGCGGCCTTTATTCAATCGGATATTCTGCCGACGACCTGGAAGATTTGGTAACTATCGTGGACTGGAATCAAGTACTGACAAACAAAATCCCCATGGATAAAGTAGCCATAGAGGAAAAAGACTATTATGGCCGATATCTTTTGAATTTCTTTATGCAGGATAAAAAGTTCTCTTTACCCAAAGGTGTGATTGATGGTCAAGCCTTAATGGAACTATTTTCCAGGCTAACCCGTCCTGTTCACGGCATTAATGATTTTAATGATTTTCCCATACCATATAGTTGTGTAGCTACAGATATTGTTACCGGACTCCCTGTCACCCTGAATAAAGGATCCCTGGCAATGGCTATGAGAGCCAGCATGGCTATACCTTCGATATTTACCCCCGTTAAGATCGATGATCACCTTTTAGTAGATGGAGGACTTGTGAGAAACTTTCCCGTTCAGGAGGCAATTGATATGGGTGCTGATATCATTATCGGTGTCTTTGTCAGTTCTGATCTTGCACCGGAATCAGAAATGACCTCAGCTATTGCTGTATTGCAACAATCAGCATGGGTAACCAGTGCATTTGATACAAGGGAACAGATGAAGAAGGTAGACATCTTAATTGAACCTGATCTTAAAGGCTATTCAACAGCCAGTTTTACATCAGCAAGTGGTATTCTTGAGCGTGGTAATGATGCTGGACAGAAATATTACGACATTCTCAAAAACCTTGCAGATTCCGTAAAAAACCTGGGCAGCTTGAACACTATAAGGAAACTGGATGTAAGGGATAGTTATCCGATCAATGAAATTGAGGTTGTTGGCAATCAATTTTTTACCAGTGAGTTTATTATAGGAAAACTCAGGCTTGATCAAAAGGAAGAAATTACACTCGATCACATTGAGGAACAGATAAACGTATTATTTGGAACATTATATTTTGAAAAGATATGGTATGAGATCATTGGCACTAATGCAGGATACGTATTAAGGTTACATGTCTATGAAAAGCCTAAAACAGAACTGAAATTTTCTTACCATTATGATACAGAAAATAAAGGGGGCGTATTGGGGAATATAACCCTGAGAAATATGCTGTTTAAAGGCAGTCGTTTTGTTATTGAAGCTGACCTGGCTGTGAATCCAGGATTTTGGATGGATTATTTTAAATATTTGGGAAAAGGCCAGAACGTTGCCTTACGATTAAACGGGATTTGGAATAAAGCTGATCTGCCACTTTATGACAGCCTGGGAAACAATGTAAGTTTATTTAAGGAAAGGGATGTAAATTTAATTGCTGGTATACAAACCACAAGAAGGCAAAACAACACTTTCGGTGCCAATATCAGATGGTCAAATACTTCCTTTAAGCCAAAAGTGGCATCAGAGGATATCAGGTCGATAGAAAAGGTAGTTTATAAAAGCACCTCACTCAATGTTTTCTTCAGGCGAAACAGCTTAAACCGAAGATATTATCCTACTAGAGGCTCCCTTGTAGATGTCACCCTCCGGTCTGTTTTCCAGGTAGACGGAGAGCTTGATCTTGCCGACACGGTTGTAGTGGACCCTGGAGAGCTTAATCTCGATACCGATCGCATTCAGTCCATTCATACAAGTTATATCCAGTATATCCCAGCCGGCAAGAAGTTTACATTTTCGGTAGAGGCAACCATGAATATATCAAATCTGGAAAGTAATACCTTGAATTTTTCTGAGTATTTCTATATTGGAGGATTTTTCCCGAGAAGATATAATTTCAGTCCTTATCTTGGAGGAAAACAGAGAGAATTTGTAGCCGCAAATTTCTTCTACACGGCCGGACAGGTTCAATATGAAGTGGTACGAAATTTATTTCTAAAAGGCATGATCAATTATCTGGATTCTGAATATCCCATGAAATGGGTATATAATGACCTCGATGCCACCATTTTAGGTGACAGGTACAGAAGGTTTGGATATGGATTCGCTGCTGGTTTTAATTCCATCTTAGGACCGGTAAACCTGGCTTTTGCAAAAGACAGTCATCGGAAAGGCTGGCAAACTTTCTTTTCGATAGGATTTATCTTTTAATGTTTTGCGGGAGTATCTTTTATTATTTCTTTAATTTATCAGCAAACACTTTTTGCAGCTTATCCATTTTAGGCTTGATCACATAGGTGCAATAGGGTTGGTTTGGATTCAGATCATAATATTCCTGGTGATAATCTTCTGCCTCATAAAATGCTTCAAAGGGGACAATCTCGGTCACAATGGGATCATGAAATGCCTCAGAAGCGTCTAATGCCGCTTTATATTCCTCTGCCAGTTTTTTCTGAGTTTGATTATGATAAAAGATAGCAGACCGGTATTGTGTGCCAACATCATTCCCCTGACGATTAAGCGTTGTAGGATCGTGTGTGCTCCAGAAGACTTCAAGCAGTTCCTCAAAACTTATAACATCTGGATGAAAGTAAACCTGACATACCTCTGCATGTCCAGTAGTTTCCGCACAGACCTCCCGGTAAGTAGGATTTTTGACATGTCCTCCAGAATAACCGGATATTACCTTGTCAACACCGTTCAAGCTTTGAAAAACAGCTTCTACACACCAGAAACAACCAGCCCCAAAGGTAGCCACTTCCTTTTGTTTGTTTGATTGCGATTCCATATCCCTGTTGTTATCATTTGGACTTGAACACGCCACAAATGAAGTGTTTATAAATAATAATATAAGCGCAAGTATTCTCATTCTATTCTTTAATACTAGGATAACTGTAAAAGCGAATTATTGTTTGCAAAAAGCCTTAACCAGATATTATTAATAATAAAGCACCTGACAGTCGGGGTGATCCGCTTTGAATCCATCAATTGCCTTGGATTTCAGACCAGTATTATAACAGGTTATCATTTCAAGATCCATCAGAGATCCAATTGGTTTCAATGATTTTATCCCTGTGTTTGAAATATCAAGTTCTTTCAAATGAGTCAGTGAAGATAATGGATTTAATTTTTTGATCCTGGTGCCTGATATCTTTAATATTTCCAGGGCCTTTAATTCACTAATGAAATCAAGATCAGTTATTCCGGTATTTGATATATCCAGATGCTTTAATTTCTTCAGGGAAGTGATGGAATTGAAATCTGAAACAGGAGATGCTGTTATCTTCAGAAGTGTCAAGTCTTTATGACCCTGGACCTTTGATATATCATTTATATTAACCCTGTTTATCTCTAATCCCTTTAGATAGTATAACTCATCCAGAGGATTGAGATCCTTGACATTAATACTATCAATTTTTATATTTTCAAGATAAGTTATAATGTGCAGGTTGCGATTATCGATTTGGTATTGATCTATTCCAGAATTCTTAGCCAGGATCTCTTTCCATTCATCAGAAAGTCCCTCCCACCAGTTCACTAAGTAAATAGACCTGTATATTACAAGACATTCTGGATTACTATCGATAAATTTAAGGATATCAGAAGTCTCAACCTGTGCGTCATCCACATCCAGATACCTTAATCCTCTTAATCCTGTTAAGCTCTCAATTGAGGATACCCTTGTTCCTCTGAGGTCAAGATAATCCAATTGCTTAAGCTCCTTTAATGAATCAATATTGGATATATTCGAAGAGGCTGCATCGATATGAGCTAAATTAGGCGTTTGAGTTATTGAACTTATATCAGAAATATAAGTATCATGCATGTCAAGAAATACCAGGTTTCTGAATGGCCATAATTCCGGTAACTTATCAGTTGTTTTGAGCCCTTCAAGGTAGAGGGAATCCTCCTTCGTGATCTCGGCAAGTTCTTCGATCGATGGCTGCATACTTAGTGAAAATTTCGTGGAGAATAGACTTTGCAGGGCATTGTCTAGATCATTCCACCAGGCTTGTAGCTCTTCTGACTCAAATATTACCAGCGTGTTAGGATTTAAATTCATGAAATCATTGGCATCCTGGTTTGTTATACTACTATTATCACAATAGATCTTTTTCAAGGAGGTAGTTCCTGATAAATCAGCCAATGTCCCAATATTGGTTGATTCGAGGTTTAATTCCTCGAGGACAGGCAAACTTCTGATTGGATTTATATCTGTAATTTCGGTTCCTTCAAGAATTAAGATCTTTAGATTTTCATTATTTGATAGTGATCCCATATTCGTAATATTGCTGTATGAGGCATCCAGGTAATGTAATCCAGGGAATCTGGAGATCCAATCATAGGAATCAGAGTTAAAATGAGAAAGTTCCAGTTTATTTAAATTCTGAAAGTCCTCTTCAAAGAAAATTGAGTCGATCTCACAGTTATTCATAACCAGATGCTCTAACTTCGGATAGTTCTCAAGAATACTGATATCCTTTATTTGCAGGTCGGATAAATTCAAATACCTGATTTCGGAAGCATATCGTATGTGTTCAATTGTGTCAATTTCGGTATCTGAAATATCGAGGTGCATGATTTTATTATGTACCCTCAATGGCGTTAAATCCTCTATTGAAGTATTCGATAAATTCAGATATTTCAGCTGATTCAGTTTGAAAAGCGGTTCAAAATCATAAATGTATCGGTTTGAAGAAAGATCAAGAGAATCGATCTCTATAAGTACTTTCAATTCTTCATAACCCACGCTATCATAGTAATTAAACTTTTGCTGGAAGATATATTTCCATTCAAATGACAATTCCTCCCACCAATTCATCAGATCCTCTTTCTCACTGAGTTTTGTTGTATAAAAACTTACGATTTTCAGATCATCCGTGTTTTCATAATAGTTAACCTCGATATACCGTGTAATAGTTTCATTAATAGTATCACCCAGTACGGTGATCCCATTGAGATTTCGGTTCATTTTTACAAGATAAAACAGCTGACTGCTGTCATTTATCATAGGCTGAATATCCTCAATGTCCAATGTGAAGCTCACATTTTTAAAAAAGAATTCGACATCCTTTAAGTAGGCTTGCACATCCTTATTGGTAACTGTGGAGCGACCTAAATCAAGGTCGTCTTCTACCTGTACATCCTCATCCCTGAAGAACTTACTATAACTTGTTGTAATTATAATATCTTTCTCCCTGCGGGGTGTATAGGCATCCCCAATGGTATTCAGGGCGAATTCAAGGTATGTAATTAATTCTTTAACCCTTTCAATCTGAACTGCGGTTGAATCATCCTGCATATTCCTGTATGCATACAGGTTACTGCTCATAGATGATGTTATAAGCAGCAGGAATATTAATTTTAATGAGCCGGTTTTAATTTTCATACAAAATAAAGTCTTTGAGCACCTTTTCATCCTCTGGTTTGAATTTCACAATATTTGAAATCAACCATCCTGTATTATTTCCCTTTCTATTGAAATATGACACTTCAAAATACCACTCCGGAATCTGAAAAAAATGGAATTTCAGATTTTTCACACTAACAAACTGAAGATTCCCCTTTTTGATTTCATAGAGAAACATTGTTAAATAATCAGGTTTAAACTCCTTTTTCATATATTGTTGAACGCTGTCCGAATTGCTGAAAATCTTTCGCATATTCATAAAATCCAATTCGTGACTCATTGGATGAAGGAATTTCTTAATATAGGAGGTATCGTTTATAAAGTAATCTTCAAATAATTTAAAATAAACACTCGAAATTACCCATTTATAGCCCAGTCTTTCCTGCTCAAGGTTAAGGAATAAAATTACAGGTTGCAACTCTCCTTTATAATAAAAATCGGCATCCACCTGCGCAAACCATCCATTATGATGAAAATCCAGATAATAAGGTGCTGACCTGTCATTTACAGATTCTATAAATTCCTGGGCCTGATCCTCATTCAGACTGGGATTCTCAAGATCAAACAGCATCTTCAGATATGTTTTCCTTAATGAAAAGCTTCGATACTGCCTGTCGCCAGAATATAGCCGGTCACCTCTTTTATTTTCCTCACCATTAAATCTTCTTATAAACTGGTTTACCTGTTTTGTTTCAGCGTATAACCGGCTTTCATCATCCATATCGCTAATGAGCTGAGCGTAGGATGACAAATAGCTGGTGAGCAGTAATAGAACAACTGAAATTAATTTCATGAAGTAGTTTCAGTGACCCTTATATCCCCTAGTAATACATCCCAGAATTCAATTATTCTACCCCTGATCTGGGTCTTTTTCTTTTCGACATATATGGTTATGTCCTTCTTGGTGGTATCCTTATAGGTCAGACCGTCATCAGAAATTCCTTCAAATCTTTGATAAACAGTAATGACACCTACATACTTACCGTCAGGCTGGCGTTCCAGATCACTGATATAATGAATATTATACCACTTAATCATCACCTTATCATAATTCAGCTGATTTAGCCTCATTAGATACTGTCGTACCTTATAATAATTCACCTGTTCTCTGTTCAGAGAAGAAACACCTATTTCCGCCTCTTCCACAAATAATTCCTCGGCCCTGTCCATTACCCGGCTTGCTTCGGCCTGATCGGTAGCTTTATCACCGATAATGCTTATATATTTACTTAGATCCCTCACTTTTTCGAGTGCCAGTGAATCTATGGCTTTTTTCCTTTCAGGACTTATTTCATCCTGGGCATTAACGTAGCCGCTAAGCATAAAAATTAGGCATACCGGGATTATAAGTTTTATTATATTTTTCATATTGCTTTCTTTATCGTGTTGTCAATTCGATTTCTTCTATTTTCCCCTGATCGTTGAAGATAAGTTTATCGATTTTGTAGGGATTTTTCTTCTGATCCTTCAGATAGTTCAAATGTTTATCGATTGTCGTGGGTTTATCATAATCTTTCTCACCGTTCTCTCGATAGAATACAATGAATACGGGTGCATCTGCTGATGCAAAAAACTTTAATGTCTCATTGATGTTTCTGTTGGCATAATCAACAGAATTAGCATCCGCTATAGCCTGAAAATTCTTTTCAAGTTGGGCCTCAAGCGTCAGCTCAGCTGGTTCCTTTTCTACTGGTTTTTCTTCCACAACTGGTGGCGGAACTTCTTTTACCTCCTCAACAGGAGCTGGTTCAGTACTAGCTGTCACCTTTTTCTTACTCTTACAGCCATTTATAACAACTATGCTGAAGATGAAAAGGACAACGTACAAATGGGATAACTTAATGTTCATAGTTTTATCTATTATAGTGATAATTGCCTCAAAGATATTCCAAAGTGAAATATGTGCCAATAAATGACCTTATTTATTTATTATCAATCTCTTAACCTCTATGCTCCAGGAAATACTTAACAAGGGATTCCCATTCATCAGAAAGACTTATCGAGGGCATTGTTTTACCAGCCCGGGAATACCAGTAATTTGAATTCCATTCATCCCCTTCCACGCGATGGAGATAAGCATGGATCCAGCTTCCCCATTTGTCAGGTATATCCTGGGCAATCTGATGTGCTTTATCCCAGTCCCCCTTTTTATCATACCATAAAGACTCAAGATATACCGATAATTCAGGTGGATGATCGTTTTTGAGTGATAATAAGAACTGCTCGTAAGTTAAATCAGATGATCTATTCATTTCTTTTCAAATTCAATTGTGAAACATGCTCCTTTTCTTTCTTCACTTTTCAACTTTAAAATACCATCCATTGCGTCAACAAACTTCTTGACAATGGAGAGTCCCAGACCTGTCGTGCTCTCACCACCGGTTGGTTTAGCACTTAATTGTTGAAATTTTCTATATATATTCTTTTTATCATGCGAATTAAAACCCGGCCCCTCATCTTTGATTTCAATACATGCTTTTCCGTTTGAGCCATAGGTTTTCACAAATACATTCTTCCCCAAAGGTGAGAACTTAATGGCATTGGAAACAAGGTTCTCGACGATCTGGAAGAAATAGTTTTTATCCAGTGTGACAGTAACTGGATTCAGTTCTTTATGAATTTTGATGGACTTATCTCTTGCCTTATCATTGAATAGATTTATTATGCTCTCAGTTTCACTGGCCATATCAAATTTCTCAGGATCTAAATTTAGTTTCTGGGCATCTATAGCCCTGATATCAAGGATCTTTTCAATCATTAAATTCATCCGCCCCAGGGAATTAACAACTACCTGTGTATATTCAGCCTGCTCCTGGTCATTTTCCACAGCATCATCGTGTAAAAGATGCGCTATAGACAAAGCACTGGTCAAAGGATTTCGTAGGTCGTGGGCTACCATTCCTATAATATGACTTTTTTCCTGATTGATTTCCTCTAACTTATTTTTCTGCTTTTCAAGTATAAGTTTTTGATCTTCCAATTCACTTGTACGCTCTTTTACTTCCTGCTCAAGTTCCTTTTGATACGACAACTGCAGTTTTTCATTTTGCTTCAGTTGTTCGATCAGATCAGTCTGTGCTATCCGCTTCTCTCTTTCTGATTCACTCATTTTATAGGATAGTCCGATTGAAAAGAAGAATATCTCAAAAACGATACCGATCTGAATAGAATAAAAGAAGTCTTTTGAATACGCTTCTCCTGAAAACGCAAGGATAGAACTGAAAAGTAATCCAATACCCAGGGAAAGAGATCCTATGGTAAAATACCTGGCCAGCTGGCTTTTCGTCTGGATGAGAGATACAATTAATCCGACCGTAAATAATGCCCCCAGGAATAAAACAATTTGCGAAAGATAACTCAGGATACCATATTCCTTGTAGATCAGGAAATAACCAGCTTTGAATACGACAAACCCTATTACCGCATACAGTAAATATTTACTGATCCTGTCCCATAAGGGATGAACCACCTTTAGATTAAGAAACTTCCTGACAAATATGATATAAAAAATGGCGGCGGATTGCATTATAAGCCAAACATAAGTGCCATACTCGGGGTGATTATAGAATACATATTTATTTAAAAACCCGAATATGTTAAGAAAATAGAGTGAAATAGCGAACATGTAAAGGGCATAGTAAAAATATGTTTTGTCCCTGCCTATGAAACTGAAGAATATGTTATAAATGATCATTACCCACAAAACACCGTGGAATATGCCTTGCCAGAAATTGCGCCAGTCCAGGTTGGTCAATTCCTCAAACCGGTCTTCGCCATATAGCTTGAAAACAGGATATGGTTGTCCAAATTCACCATTCTCCAGCCTTGCATAGAACTGATGTGTTGAATCTTTTACCAATCTCACCGGCACGGCAAACCTGAAAGCCCCCGGGTAGGTCATCTTCCAGGCAGGCATCAATCCCCCTCCCCTCACAATTTCTAATGAATCCTGACTCACAACATGGTAAAAATCAAAAAAATCAATATCTCCTAGATACAAGGTGAGGTTCAGGTCCTTATTTGTTTTGTTTTGGAGATAAAAATGCACCCAGTATACATGTTTCTTATCCAGGATAACTTCTTCATCCATTTGCCTGAATTTCACCGGACCTTTGTCCAGTAATTCATCAAGGGACTTTATGGCATCCTTGTCAAGGTAGTATTCCACGTCGTTTATCAGTGATCCATATTCATTCTGGATTGAATCCAGTGTAAATGAATTGCTGTTATTCTGATCGGCGTATAGAGGAACAGATATAAGTGTCAGAAGGCAAAAAAACAGCGGAGCTCCCTTAACAAATTTCATTAAATGGTTGGTTACCAGTTAGTATTTCTTACTTAATACGAAAAATAGAATCAAAAGATTCCCTACAATTTTATAATTAATATTTTTTTAAAAAAGGCTCTGCATTGAATTCCTTCTAAATGCATGCTTATTCAATTCGCTGGACCGAGGGCTATTATAGTAATGGGATCGTACTGTTTTAAATAAATGAATAATTGATCTGGCAAAATGACCCTCGCCTCTCATCCTATAGCCGAATCTTGATTCATTTAAATTTCCACTGTGAAGCGATTTGATCTGATTGATAATTTTATTCTCCCGATCAGGATAATTTCTTCTAAGCCAGTCCCTGAATATTACTCCTATCACACCATTTAAGCGTATCAAAGTCATGTTTATATCATCAGCCCCTGATACGGATGATTCTCTTATCATAGCGGGGATCTCATGATCATTTAAAGCTGGTATAACCGGGCTGAACATAACACTAACAGGGATGCCTTTTTCTTTAAGCTTACTTATAGCGATCATTTTTTTATAAGCAGTTGAAGACCTTGGCTCCAGCTTTTGCCGTAATTCTTCATTAAGACTAGTTATGCTAAAGATAATATGAACCAAACCCTCTTTTGCCAATTCTGTTAGCAGATCCATATCTCTCAGTACCAGCACATTTTTTGTTATTATACCTACCGGATTTCCAAATTCAAGAAATACCTTTAACAGATTGCGGGTTATTTTCAGTTTTTTTTCTACTGGTTGATAACAGTCTGTATTACCCGACATAACAACAGTCTGCGGATCCCAGGACCTGCTAAGAAATTTCTTTCTCAGGAGAAGCGGAGCATCTGGCTTAGCAATTATTTTTGATTCAAAATCAATAGAGGCGTTAAAACCCCAATATTCATGTGAATTCCTGGCATAACAATATACGCATCCATGCTCGCAACCCTGATATGGGTTAATTGAATAGGTAAAAGGGATATCAGGACTATCATTTTTGCTTAAAATATTTCTGGGAGATTCATAAAAAACGCTGGTTAGAAGCTTTCCAATTTTTTCTTCATTGGTATTGGAGATTTCAGGCTGGTAATTTAAGCGTTGAAACTTGTTTGCTAATGTTGTCTGAGCGCCACGACCTTTTAAATAAATAGACATAATATCTAGTTTTACTAATTTATTTAGTAATACTAAATATTTTAGTTATTAATAACAAATATTCTATTCGAATTTTTCAGCAATTTTATACGGATCGAAGCTAACATTAAAAGAAGATTCAGCATCCATTGTTCCTGCATCCCAATAATCCGTTTGATAATGTGCCCTGATATTTTCACCTGTGACTTTAAGAGGGTATTTATATCCCTTATATTCACCCCATTCATCGACATTCATGATATTGAATCTCTGGCTGGTTCCGGGTGTAACATATTTCACCGGCAGATTTTTTTCGTTAAGGCTGAATCCTGCAATGAAGGAAGAATTTACAAAAACATCAAAAGCATCTTCCCCATTCACTTTCACTTCAACATTTTCACCACCAAATGCCAGTAATTTAATATTTCGGATAAAAAACCTGTCATACCACTCCAGATAATTTGTTACATTGTCCGGCTGCAACAATGTAACCGTATTATTCTGGACCAGCCAGCCATCATTGCCATCAACGATCTGAAAATAGTGTACATCATTAATAATCCGATGATTCATGAATTTTGGCTCATCAAGGTTTATCCATTCTTCGAAAGCAAAGGGTTGCCCGCTTACCATATCAAGTGATACTGTCCTGATATACACACTTTTTAGATTTGTCCAGTTCTTTTTACCACCCAGTTCAAGAATCATTCCTTCCGCCAATATAACAGCTTCATTGTCCCCTTTAATATGCAGAGAATTTCCTCCCCCGCACGAAAACATGAACATCAATAAAAAACTGACGGATGACTGTAAAAACTGTCGCATTCTAAAAATGGTTAAAGTGAAAATTTATGTTGCTAAATGTAATATAATTATAAAAAAAATCCCGACAATGCGGGATTTTTGATTCGTTCAGCAGATTATGCTCTGTTTAGTTAATTTTAATCTGCCTTGCTTTTTTTTCTGCTCCCTTCTGAATTTTGGGCAGTTTTACCTTAAGAATACCATCTTTATAGGTGGCATCGATTTTCTCTACATTAATGTCATTTTCAGGCATTCTGAAACATCTTTGGAATGATTGGTAATTGAACTCTTTTCTGAAATACCCTTCATTTTCATTCTCTTCATAGGTCTCTTTTCTTTCAGAGTTAATAACAAGCACCCCATCTTCAAGATTGATAGAGAAATCTTTTTTATCCATTCCAGGGGCAGCCATCTCAATTATATAATCAGTATCAGTCTCCTTAAGATTAACTGCAGGAACAGAACCTTCTTTTTTAGCAACATTGGTTGTGAACCAATCAGACAAGTTTCCACCCAGAAAATCATCAAAGAAAGATGGAATCCGGGGATACAATTCATTTGTTTTCTTTACTAATGTCATGATAAATTCCTCCTTTCAATAATTTAATTTCAGTTCTTAAAATACAAGGATCATTCCATAGTTTTATTTGAGACAAATCGGCATAAAAGTTAATAGGATCGAGTCAAATTGTCACAGAATATAAAAAGACCCCTACCAGGAGGCAGGGGTTCAACCAGCTATGATATTCCTACCATAAAGCAGGAACGTCATGTAATTATAGTAAGCTGCCTAAATAATGTCAAGAATTCTTTTAATTCATTGAATTTGGCCGGATATATTTTTAACTTGTATTAGGCAATCTGGCAAAAAGATAATTAAGATGATTGAATTATTTTGTTGTCGCTTAATATTGTGAAAGGACTATTTATTCTTTTTTTATTTCTTATCAATACAGGATTTTCTCAGGAAATAGAAGATATCCTGAAATCCCGTAAGTTTGTATTGGAAGCCCAAAAAATCACTGATGACAAAGGACTTGCCAATCCTGCCAATAGAAAACTATGTTTTGTATTATTGGATTCCTCTGATATAATAGTTCAGTGGGTGGCAAACTGCGATAATAATGGACTTGGCGGCATTACGATGAGAGGTGAAGTGACCTCCTTTGAAATGAAAAAGCAGAAGATCAAGAAAGAGACACAATATTCTATATCACTAAATTGTAAGATGGATGATGGAAGAGTAAATGGTAATATGAATATTGAAATATACAGTAAGAGTCATGCGAACGCTATCCTTAAAAACAACACCTCTTCAATCTTTGTTCCAAAAGAGATGAAGATCCTGGGTAAAATTGTACCCTTGGAATCCTCGAAGGTTATGATAGGTTCAAATTGAATTAGCCTTGAATAGGAAACCAGACTTTCAGCACAATACACAGGCAATTTCCCCAAATTCTTTAATCAAAGATTATTTGTTATTCCCGGGTCAAAATTATTCAGGTAATTTAAATACTCGTTTCAATTTTTTCCATTTTTCAGCTGAAGATTCGCCCGGTTTGGAAGCCTGATACTTTGTCATAAAATCTTCCCATTCTGCCTGACGAGGAAGACCTGCCAGTATTCCCATTTGAGTTTCGAAATCGAAGTCAGCCGGAACGGTAAGTATCATGAAAAGTGTAGTCCCTGATCTATAAATCTCAGAATCCAGTATACCCACCTTTCTTATTCCTTCAGGTACTTCCTTCCATATATTCTCCGCCCGGTGCCAACCCTCGTACTCTTCAATTAATTCAGCGTCATCCTTGAGCTCAAGGGTCATACAATAACGTTTTGTTTCGATCTCGAAAACAGGCTGGACGTAACCAGTTTTTTCATTTTCTGCATTTTGTGCCATAACAGGTATATTTAATTTAACTATAATCAGTATTACACTAAGTTTAAAGATATAAGCATTCATTTTAAAAGGATTTAAGGGCCACTCAGGCCTCATTCTATTTGTCAAAATCAAGAAACGTTATCTAAAAATATAGTAAAGAAAAACCATGGTCATAATTAGAATTCCGGCTAAAATCCGTGGATCACCAATCCCTGAGATTTTTCCCTTGATTAAAAAATTCAATGGCGTTTCCAGGCTCACTTCCGCAATCTTTTTATAATCAGGTTTCTCTGTGAGCAGACTCACTACTATAAATGTAATACAACATATAAAGAACAACCACCAGGCCTGCATCATAAATGGGATATTTAAGCCTTCAGTGATCATCATTGAACCACTGATAGGCGCAAAGTCCAGCATAAAAACAATTACACCTAATATAAAGCCAGTGATCATTGACACCAGGGCTCCTTTATTATTACCGCGTTTCCAGAAAACGCCTAATATCAATACAGCTGAAACCGGCGGTGATAATACAGCCAACAGAGAATTAACTGCTTCAAAAATGCTTTTGAACTGGCCTATAAACGGTGACCAGAGAACCGAAGCAACCATCACCCCAAAAATTGTTATCTTCCCTATTCTCAGGATTTGTTTATCTGAGGTTTTGGGAAACAGTCTTTTAACAATATCTATCGAGACTAGCGTCCCGGAACTGTTCAGGCCAGCAGCAATTGTACTCATTAATGCTGCCATTAGTGTCGCCGCCAGGACACCTTTTAATCCAACCGGCAATAATTCATTTATCAGAATGGGCAGTGTATCATTAGGATCAGTGATCTTATCTCCAAATAAGGCATAGGCTAGAACTCCGGGCAAAACCATCATAAATACCGGGAGTATCTTAATAAATCCTGCGAAAATGGGCCCCTTCTGAGCATCATTAAGACTTCTGGCACCAAGGACCTTTTGCACAATGGTCTGATCAGCACACCAGTAATACAATCCTAAAACCGGATACCCTAATATGACAGCCCAGATTGGCAAAGGACTTGAAGGATTCGTATGGATTACACTCAACTGCTGTGGACGCAAGGCATCTTTTAATTCGGTCAGGGTATGTATTCCGTTATCGGAAAGTGCATTGATGGACAGCACAGTCATTATTACTGCCCCTATGATAAGAATGATAGTCTGAATAGTCTCTGTTACAACAACGGCTTTTAAGCCACCAAGAACGGTATAAATCAGGGTAACGCCTGATATTACGAGTATAGAGGTTATAAAGTCAATTCCGAAAAAGTTATCAAAAACCACGGCACCAGCATATAAACTCACTCCAATATGCCCGAATAAAGCACTCATTAAAGCAATGAATGCCAAAAAAGACCTGGTATACGGGCCATACCTTCTTTCTAAATATTCAGGGAGTGTTGATATTTTTGATTTGAAATAGAAAGGTGCAAAGATCAACCCGAGTATTATTAGCAGAAAAGCGGCCATCCATTCAAAATTCCCCCAGACCAACCCATCCTTATATCCCTGGGCAACAAGTCCTACCATATGAATGGTTGAAATATTAGCGGCAAACAGGGCAGCACCTATCATGAGCCAGTTTAACGATCTACCGGCCAGAAAAAATCCCTCACTGCTGCTTTTTCTTCTTCCATTAAGTCCAAAATAAATACCTATGATCAATATCCCAGCCAGGTAAAGTATGATTATTGATAAGTCTATTGTGGAAAGAGAATTCTTCATTCTTTAAATCCCTTTAAGATTCAGATCCGGATTATTTGGACCAAAGTGCTTTAGCATGACTAATGGTTCTGTATCAGAAAAATTTTCAATAGTCACACCTTCTGAAGCAGCTTGTTCTGAGACAAAAAATTCATCACTTGTTTCCTCTCCAAATCGAATAATAGCAGGCGTGTCAATTTTCCATTTACCCATCCTTCCATGCCCCTGCATTAAGATCATTCCATAGGCTGCATTGTCTGTCACTGTAATCTTTTGCCCTGGGAACACGGTAAGTTCTTTTGCCGAGAACTCCGATGATTTATAACAAATCCATTTTTCAATAAATCGATCTTTCAGATCACTATCATTATTTACCGGCACAGGTATCATTTTCCTGTTCTGCACAAAGTTTGGATCCAGGTTCAGCTCCCAGTCAATAACATCCAGCAAGAAT
>CBDUCT010000034.1:0-16386 GCA_965365715.1 uncultured Cyclobacteriaceae bacterium
GAACTAGCTGCCGATCTTGACGAGAAAAGAAAGACCCTGGAAAATCATTATACAATGAAAGCACAGGGATTGCAAAAGGAATTCGAAGGTTTTCAAAGAACCGCCGGGAATATGACCATGAACCAGGCAAGGGCGGTGGAAGAAGACCTTATGCAAAAGAGACAGAACCTGATGTTACTTCAGGAGAAAATGGGTCAGGATCTTTTAAGGGCTGAAGCCGAAGTAAACACACAGTTGTATGATAAAGTTTCCGGCTATCTGGAAAAATATGCAAACGAAAATGGATTTGCACTAATTTTAAATGTAAAGCGGGGAAATGCCATTCTATATGGTGACAAGGGTATGGATATTACCGATATCATTGTAAAAGGTCTAAATGAAGAGTACAATGCTACGGATGCAGCAACTCAGGTTCCCAAAGCCAAAGCAGACACTACTTCCTCTAACTAGGGAATATTTCACATAAAATAAAAAAGTTCTATTTCAGGTTAATCTGTGAAATAAAGCTCTTTGTCTTTAAACAGGTTCACACCGACAGAGAAAAAGAATACATTAACATCGAGATTCTCATATGGTTTATATGGATCTCCGGTGCCGCTATCGATCTCAGTAAAATCCTGGTTAAAAAATCCCGTTAGATAGTATTTGAACTTAACATTTACCCCTCTGGGTAATTGTATGCCAATAAGGACTGTATGATTTACGGCTGGAACCCTGTCTGAAAACCATTCCGTGAATCTGGATTTTACATTATTTTCAAAGGTCTTTTCCTTATAATTAAAAGGAAATTCAATTTCATAACCTGCATAAACAAAGGTTTTTTCAAAGTTTCCAACTTTTATGCCAACCGGAACCCCCATATTATATGTTCTGTGTTTCTTCCTGATGGCGTCAGTTTGATCATAAATGAATCCTACATTTCTTACACCTATGCCTGTGAACAGTCCAAAACGCTTTGAAGCATCATAGTTAAAGAAAGTCTGTACATTAAATACTGGGGCCCACCTGATAATGGACGAGTTGCTGATGCCGTCCTGTTGAATATCCGCAAAGGAAAATAACATCTCAAACCCTGTTGACCAATAGGTCTTGTCCTGGGCCTGTAATGATCCGCAGTTTACTAATATGACAAGACTGATAAGAACGATAAACCTGTATTGGTGTTTCATATGCATAGTATTTTTAGATTTCTTCATTTCAAAAATATAGATTCCCGGCAATTATATATTTATAGATTCCATAATTTCTTTAGGTTCCTTGAAAAAGACAAAATCAGTTGACAGGGATCCATTAACTTCTTTTTGCAGCTTGTATCTTCCGGGACTTATCCTTTTCTTCACAGAACGGATGTAAATCTGTTTGATCCTTCCCGGGAAAGTCCTTGATATTTCAGCATAAATTTCCGGATCCTTCTGGCTGTCATCCCCTATCAGTGTAAATTCCATATCTTTCAAAGTGTTAAGCAGGAAAGTGATTCTTTCTTTTTTATGGGATGAATTTGGGGATCTTTTCGTTTTCTTAAATACCTGGTTCCATTTAACGAATGGTTTGAGAAATATAGGACCGATAGGAAAGTGGTTGTGTTCAAGGAATATTCGAATTAGGGGAAACAGATTTGATTCACTATTGGAAACATAAAAAAATGAATACCCTTTCTGATTGAACTGCTGATAAAGTTCCTTCATTTCTTTGACAGCTTTTCTTTTATGTGCGTTTTTAACAAGCAGGGTACGTGCCTTCCGGAAAGTATTAAGTGTATGTGTAACCAGTATTGTGTCATCAATATCCGAAATAACAGCCTCCTTATCATTATCATAAGAGAAATAACAATATGGGAAAGGTTCCGGTATCTGGAGATGGATCTTTCGGTCATCTTTCAACATGAAAACCTTTAACTGGTTCAGATCTACAGACATTCCATTATCACAGGAAAGCTTCAGTTTAAAATGCCCTCTACTGTTAGTCCGCACATTGTGGTTTTCTCCGTTTAGTATAATTTCCAGTTTCCTGCTTTTGGACGCCCCCCTTAAATAAGAATGCATAACACGAATTATATTTCTCCAGAAGTATTCATTATGCTTTATATTAAAAAGCTTTTTTGGGGTTTTATATATGGTCCCCTCCAGCCAGAGGGATCCCTTCATGCAAAGCACCATAAAAGGAAGAATAATATATTTTGTGGCGGATGTTTCCAAATCAGTGTTTGTGAATTTTAAAGAATTGGTTTATAAAATGATCAATACAAAACAAATCTAATAAATTGAATCCTGTGAGAAAAGAATATTAATAAAGCAAATGGCCATTTAAAATTAATAGCCCTGGCAAATTATTTTTTAAGCCCGAAAGGTATGGAATAAAGCAGGGATACATTAAAATAACTATTTGGGCTCAGGTCTATCTCCTCACCCGGAAGTGCAACCGGGAAATTAATATAATAACTGGTTGAAAGGGTAAATCTGCTCATCCTGATCATGATTGGGAGCGACAGGGAATAATTCATAATACCAAATACATTCTCTGTTCTTTCTTCATATGTAACATAATTTGTAATAAGATATTGGGCCAACCTCGGCCTGCGTTGCCTGAACTGCTGAAAGTCATTAATGCCCTGTTGATCCAGCATCGATTGAAGTTGTGAATAATTCTCATCCAAATAGTAAATCGTTGCATTCCCGAGCAGGAGGGAAGCGGATGGGAAAATATCAATTTCATCAATAAATCCCTTTGTTTTAATCCTGATGATCCCGTACATATTTGGCCTTATCCTGTGTGCTGTTTCATGACCGAACATGAAAGAATAGTCTAACCCGAAGGAAAAATGCTTAAGATCCAGGTAGGTTGAAGCGTTAAAAGCATCTGTAATCGGGTACAGTATGCCATCAAAACTGTCGTCCTTCGTATAGAAGAAATGTTCATAGGACGCAATAACACTCCATTTGGGCATAATTGAGCCCATGTAACCCAGGGTAACGGTAGTTGGATTAATATGTGGTTCCACGTCACTGTTCCAGTAGGAAGTTAAATCTCCAAAAAGCCCGGTTTTATGGTAATATGAAGCACCAAGTGAAAAACCATATTGATTGATACCAAAATCACGGCCGGCATTCATAATATTACTGGTATAGGCTGTGCGTATCATCAGGGAAGAGAATTTGAATTTTCCATGGATCAGGCTGTCGATAAGATCGATTATGGACAGGGAATCCTGTGCAAGTTCTTCAAGCAGGAGGGAATCATAGGCCAGGGTTTCATTTATCAGGGAATCGAGGTCATAATCCTGCGAATGGGCACTAGAATAACTTCCCAATACCATTAGCAGGCAAAGGGAAGTAAATACCAGTTTCTTTTTTAAATCTATGAGCAAATTATCTGTTTCCCTCCTTAAAGTACATCAAAAATTGTGCTAATTATTACCTTTATCCTTCATTAATTGTTCTCTTCTGTTGATCATCTGGTCACGCCGCATTTGCTGACGCTTTCGTTCCTCCAGTCTTTGTATGATCATCTTTCTGAAATCTTCTTCGGCTTTTCTGAGCGAAAGCATTTGCTTGGTTGAAATAACCTCAGTAAGCCGGTCAGAGTAGGTCTTTTCCAGTTGAAGTTGTCTCTCTTTGATATCCAGGCCTAGTTTCATCAATTCCCTGCCCTGTTCTTCAGACATACTATTCATATCTACGTTCTTTCTGGCATTCTGTATTTCCTGAACCAGATTTTTTCTGTGAATATTATATTCATTATAAACAGGCCAGAACTTCTCAGCTTGTTCCGGTGTCAGTCCGAGCCGCTCAGTGATCAGTGCTATACGCGCACTTTCAATTCTTTGCCTTGCTTCCTTGTTCTGACCAAACGAGAACTGGATCAGAAACATAAGCGGGACGATAATAAATATTAATTTCCTATTCATGATCTTATAATTTTCATTATTAGAGATATTGCATTTCAATTTCGTATTCATCCAGAAGTTCATCTATAGTCTCCTCATCCAGTGGATCAGAAGGTATAAATTCCTCCGTTATAGGGTCCTCGGTTGAAGCAATGACCGACATATCCAGACTTTCCAGGAATTCATCGGTACTCATATCACTTTCTACTAGATAATTAACAAGGTCATCAGATGAGATCTCAGATAATATTTGATCTACTGAAGTAGAATTATCATTTATTTGAGTAATTCCATAGATGACAAACATCAGGATAATTGCAGCGGCAGCCACATTAATGATAGTCCTGAGCCGAATGACAGGGGTCTTTTTCTGCTGCTCAGTCTCTTCTATTCGTTTCTGGAGCCGTTCTGGAAAATTCTCGAAATAATTATCGGGAACCTTAAATATATTATCCTTATTTATATCTTCCAGTTTCATTTTTTTAGTGATATTATCTGTTTGACATCTTTAAGTCCCAAAAGTTTAATCCAATTTAATATATTCTTCAATTTTTTTCACAGCGATATGATAACTGGCTTTCAGACTGCCTACACTGGTTTCCGTAATTTTAGAGATATCTTCATATTTCATATCCTCAAAATATTTCATATTAAAAACCAATCGCTGTTTGTCAGGCAATGTAAGCAAAGCCTTTTGTAATTTCTTCTGAATAGCTGATCCGCTTATATGCGGACTGTTGTCAAGTTTGCTATATAACTCTTTATTGGCATCCTCCATGGAGATCTTGTATTTATCTTTTCTTCTTTTCAAAAAGTTTAAACACTCATTGGTGGCGATCTTATACAACCATGTAAAAAGATTGCTGTCTTCCCGGAATTTATCAATATTCTTCCATACTTTAATGAATACCTCCTGTAGAATATCATCCGTATCATTATGGTCGATGACCATTTTCCGGATATGCCAGTATAACCTTTGCTGGTATGCAACAACAAGCTGATTAAACCCGATCTCCCTGGAGGCGGGGTCCTTTATTCTTCTTAATATTTCTTTCTCTTCGTGCAAGGTTCCGGCAAACAAATGTTTTGACAAAAAATATTCATAAAGGTTTAAATGCAGTGAAATATAAGCAGAATCTCTATTCTTATTCTTATATTTATTTCATATACAAAATATAACTTCTAAAAATCATTTTTAGTGCCTCTTATGAGTAATGCAAAGATACTTATACTTGGTGCCAGTAACAATCCGGCGAGGTTTTCCTATATGGCTGCCAATGCCTTATCAGCCGGGGATTATGACATTGTCCCGGTTGGATTAAAGAGGGGCACAGTGGCAGGGAAGTCCATTCTGGACATCCGGACAAGACCGGTAATCGATAATGTAGATACCATCACCCTGTACATGAATCCCAAAAACCAATCCGATTACCTTGATTATATTCTCAGCCTCAATCCAAGACGTATAATTTTCAACCCTGGTACAGAAAACAGGGATCTGATCCGCCTTGCTGAGGAAGACGAAATCGAGGTCGTAGTGGATTGTACCCTGGTAATGCTCAGGTCGGGTTATTTTTAGTGTTTCCCGCTCTAAGTGAAATAGTGTCTGCACCCTAAAAAAAATGGTATATCGAATCAGTGGAAAAAATGTTTTCCAGGCTATGGAAAAAGAGTTTTCAAGCTCCTTTGTATATCAATCTCCGGGTATGCGGATGCTTTTTATCCGGTAATTTTGATAATCAACCTTACCTGGTTAAAATGCTTATTTCTGAAGTATTTTATGCGGTTTTTATTTTAGCAAAAGGACAAAAAATCGGGATAAAAAGTGTATTTTTGCATGTTAATAAAATAAGTATGGGTAAAGAGAATAAAGCAAGCAAAGAACACAATTATTCAGCGGAAAATATTCAGGTTCTTGAGGGGTTGGAAGCAGTAAGAAAACGACCAGCCATGTACATAGGTGATATTAGCTTTAAAGGCCTTCATCATATGGTTTGGGAAGTAGTTGATAATTCCATAGACGAGGCACTGGCCGGTTATTGTAGTGAGATTGAAGTTGAGATACACGAAGATAATTCCATATCGGTGTCAGACAATGGCAGGGGAATACCAACTGATATTCATACCAAAGAGAATCGCTCGGCACTGGAAGTCGTCATGACAGTGTTGCATGCCGGTGGGAAATTTGATAAAGATACCTACAAAGTTTCTGGTGGGCTTCATGGAGTTGGTGTTTCCTGTGTGAACGCCCTATCATCACAGCTCAAGGTAACTGTTAACCGTGGGGGGAAAGTATTTGAGCAGGAATATGAAAGAGGGATCCCAAAATATCCAGTCAGGGAAGTGGGAAAGACAAAGATTACCGGAACTACCGTCCATTTCATGCCAGACCAGGAAGTGTTTACGGTAAAAGAATATAAATATGATACGATTGCATCCAGGCTGAGAGAATTATCCTTTCTGAATGCAGGAATTCAAATAAAACTGATTGATTACAGGGAAAAGGAGGATAATGGATCTGGCAAATACAAGTCGGACGAGTTTTATTCCGAGGGAGGTCTAAAGGAATTTGTCAATTATCTTGACTCATCCCGGGAAAAACTGATTCCGGAACCTATATACATCAGCAGCACTAAAACAAGTGTTCCGATTGACGTAGCCTTATCCTATAATACTTCCTTTACAGAGAATGTGGTTTCCTATGTAAATAATATTAATACAATTGAAGGGGGAACGCATATAGCCGGTTTCAGGCGTGCTTTAACACGTACCCTGAAATCCTATGCTGAAAAGTCGGGGCTTCTGGAAAAAGTGAAAGTTGATATCTCCGGAGATGATTTCAGGGAAGGTCTCACCGCAGTAATATCGGTAAAGATTGCAGAACCGCAATTTGAAGGACAGACAAAAACTAAACTCGGTAATTCTGAAGCACTCGGTGCTGTTGACACCAGTGTGGGAGAGCATCTGCAACATTATCTTGAAGAACATCCCAAGGAGGCCAAATCCATTGTGTCCAAGGTCGTACTGGCAGCACAGGCCAGGCATGCAGCCCGAAAAGCACGGGAGATGGTCCAAAGGAAAAATGTTCTGTCGGGTACCGGTTTGCCTGGAAAACTGGCAGATTGTTCTGACAGCGATCCGGCAGTATGCGAATTATACCTTGTTGAAGGAGACTCAGCAGGGGGTTCGGCGAAACAAGGTAGGGATCGGCGGTTCCAGGCCATTCTGCCCCTTAGAGGTAAAATATTGAACGTGGAAAAGGCCCAGGAACATAAAATATATGATAATGAGGAAATTAAGAATATCATTACGGCCCTGGGCGTAAGCTTTGGAACAGAAGAGGATGAAAAAGCCATAAACCTGGAAAAGCTACGGTACCATAAGATCATTATTATGACTGATGCTGATGTGGATGGCAGCCATATACGTACTCTTATTCTGACATTTGTGTTCAGATATATGAGAGAACTGATCGATCAGGGTTATCTGTATATTGCCCTTCCTCCGCTTTACCTGCTTAAGAAAGGCAAGCAGGAAAGATACTGCTGGAGTGAGGAAGATCGAGAACGCATTACCAAGGAATTGGCAGGCGATGGAAAGGAGGAATCTGTTGGTGTACAACGATATAAGGGGCTTGGTGAGATGAATCCGGAACAATTATGGAGTACGACCATGAATCCCGAAACCAGGAGCCTTAAACTTGTAACGATCGAGTCGGCGGCAGAAGCAGAACACTTGTTTTCCATGTTAATGGGCGATGAGGTAGGCCCAAGGCGTGAATTTATTGAACAAAATGCAAAATATGCCAATATAGATATTTAATTGGCTGATACATATTCAAATAGGGCATTCCTGCATATGATGGAGCCCTATTTTTTTTCGAAAAAATCTGAACAAATGACAGTAACTGATCAAACCAAAGAATTAATATTTAACAGTAAATTAATCAGTCGCGATCTGAGCTGGCTTAAATTTAACCACCGTGTATTGGACCAGGCCAGGCATCTGGACCGGACCCTGCTGGAACGTTTGAAATTTATGGCCATTACGGGTTCAAACCTGGATGAATTTTTCATGATAAGGGTAGGTAGCTTATATAATTATATTGATTACGGGAAACAACGGGTAGATTATAGCGGATTAAGAGAGCGGCCATTCAAAAAACTGCTATACCATTATACCCATGAATTCACCGATGAGCAGAGATCCCTGTATAATGACCAGTTAGCACCAGAATATGAGAAGAATGGTATAATGATCGCCAGCGTTAAGGATTTGAATGATGAAGAGAAAAAGAAGGTGAAGGCTTATTTCAAAAAAACGGTTTTCCCCATGCTGACGCCAATGGTATATGACAATTACCATCCATTCCCATTATTAATGAACCTTCTACAGATCTTTGCTGTTATTACCAAGTCTAAAAGCAAAGCGGTAAAAAAGAAATTATCTTTTATTCAGATCCCGCAAAATCTTCCGAAATTTTTTGAGATAGAAAGGGAAAATATGATGGTCTTTGTGCCCATTACTGAGGTGATCAAGGCACATATCAATAAACTTTTTAGAAATATCGAGATAGATTCCCTCAGTTTGTTCAGATTGACACGGAATGGAGACTTTACCCTGGAGGAAAGTGACGATATTGAGGCTAACTTCCTGGAGGAATTAAAACAGAAACTCAAAACCCGGAAGACCGGCCGGGTAGTACGTATCGAAATTCAGGAAGGATTTGATCCATGGTTAAAATCGGTGCTAATGAACCGCTGGGACCTCAGCGAGGAGGATATATTTAAAAAACCTCATGGAGACCTGATGGATTATACGGCGCTATGGCAGATTGTAAATCACGACGAATTCAAAGCTTCCCAGCCAAAACCCCCAAAACAAAGCATGCCGCTATTATACCCGGATGATGGGGATGATGATATATTCGAGGTGCTGAAATCAAAGGATATCCTGATGCACCATCCATATAATAATATGGATCTTCTGATCGACCTGCTTGAAAAATCAGCGGAAGATCCGGGGGTTTTATCCATAAAGCTGACGGTATACCGTCTGGCCAAGAATTCAAGAGTCGTTTCGGCACTGTTAAGGGCTGCAGAAAAGGGTAAACATGTATCTGTTTTATTCGAGGTGAAAGCAAGGTTTGATGAAGAGAATAATATTGTTGCTGCACAAAAACTGCAAAGAGCCGGATGTTTTGTGATCTATGGAATCAGCAATGTGAAAACGCATACCAAGCTACTTCTGATTGTCCGGAAAGAAGGGGATTCAGTAACCCGGTATCTTCATATGTCAAGCGGGAACTATAATGAGGTTACGGCCAACCTGTATACGGACATAGGGCTTTTAACCACAGACGATACCTATGGTAAAGATGTTTCCGAGTTCTTTAATGCGATAACAGGGCATTCCCTGCCAAATATCTACGAGTACCTGATCACTGCACCGAAAGACATGCGTCAGCAACTCATTGAGAAGATCCGGATTGAGGCTGAAAATGCGACTCAGGGAAAAAAGAGTGGAATTGTAATAAAGATCAATTCACTTCAGGATAAACATGTGATCCGGGAGTTGTACAAAGCCTCCTCTGCCGGAGTTCCTATAAAGCTGATTGTCAGGGGTATCTGTTCCCTGCGGCCTGGCCGTAAGGATTTGAGTGATAATATAGAGGTCTTTTCTATTGTAGGAGATTATCTTGAGCATTCACGTTTATACTATTTTCATAATGATGGCGATCCAAAGGTGTATGGTGGAAGTGCCGATGTAATGGTCCGGAGTTTCGACAGAAGGATAGAATCCTTGTTCCTGATCAAAGATGAAAAGGTCAGGGCTCAGGCCATAAACATCTTGAAATTCAATTTAATGGATAATGTAAACTCATACGTGATGAATGAGGACGGGAGTTATTCAGTAAAATCGCAGGATGGTCAGGAACCTTTCAATATTCATAGGGCCTTCTATCATCTAAAACCCGAGGATCTATGTGATAATTGCCTGATTGACTGATCAAATTCAAATGTTTGTTTCTGTTTCTTGTAATTCTTACTTTAATTTACAATCGACTTATCGAAAAGGGTTGAGGTAATGGGCCCTGTGAAGTCTTAGCAGCCGCCATAAATGCGGTACTAAAACCCATCCTTTCTCATCCTCCATCGCTTGTCGGAATTGGTTGGTGCTATATGACAAAAGAGATAAAAGAAATATTAAAGGATAGGATCCTCATCATCGATGGTGCTATGGGCACCATGATCCAGCGAAGGAAACTGGAAGAAGCAGACTATCGTGTTGAAATCTTAAAAGATCATCAAAAACCCTTAAAAGGGAATTATGATGTGCTTTCCATTACACAACCCCTCGTTTTAAAGGAAATTCATAAAGCCTATCTGGATGCAGGTGCTGATATAATACTTACCAATACTTTCAGTGGATCATCAATAGCCCAGGCCGATTATGGATTACAGGATTATGTTTATGATATAAACTTCTCAGCTGCTAAACTTGCCAGGGAAGTAGCAGATGAATTCAATAGCTCTGGTAAGAATGTCCCAAGATTTGTAGCAGGTTCCCTGGGCCCAACCAATAAAACCGCCTCTATTTCACCGGATGTTAATGATCCCGGATTCCGCGCCATAACTTTCGACCAGCTCAAGGCGGCATACAAAGAACAGGCGGGTGCCCTTCTTGATGGTGGAGTGGATCTTATCATGATAGAGACGGTTTTTGATACTTTAAATGCCAAAGCGGCGCTGGTAGGACTGGATGAATTATTCTAAACACGTAAGAAAAAAGTGCCCGTTATGGTATCCGGAACCATTACCGATGCCAGTGGCAGAACATTATCAGGACAGACCACGGAGGCATTCTGGTACAGCATTTCTCATTTTGACCTGCTTTCCGTAGGGCTGAATTGTGCACTGGGTGCTGATATGATGCGGCCCTACATCCAGGAACTGAGCCGGCTGGCCGATGTACCGGTAAGTATTCACCCCAATGCTGGTCTACCCAATGAATTTGGTCAGTATGACCAGTCTGCTGAAGAAATGTCAACAATTCTGGGTGAGTTTGCGGAAGAAGGGTTCTTAAATATAGCTGGCGGATGCTGCGGCACGACACCGGAACATATTTCTTCCATTGCAGCAAAACTGAAAACCTGCAAACCCAGGCAGATACCCCGGAGGGATAATTTTACACACCTGAGTGGACTTGAACCCCTTACCATAAGAGAAGAGACGAATTTTGTCAATATTGGCGAAAGGACTAATGTGGCCGGGTCATTGAAATTTGCAAGATTGATAAAGGAAGATAATCTTTACGATGCAGTTGAGATCGCCAGGAATCAGGTCAATAACGGTGCCCAGGTAATCGATATTAACATGGATGAAGGCATGCTGGATTCCGAAACCATGATGACCAGGTTTTTGAATCTTATTGCTTCGGAACCTGATATCGCCAGGGTGCCGATTATGATAGATTCATCCAAATGGACTGTTCTTGAGGCTGGTTTGAAATGTGTGCAGGGAAAAGGGGTGGTAAATTCTATATCCCTGAAAGAAGGAGAGGAGAATTTTATTTATCAGGCCAGAATGATCCGCCGCTATGGTGCTGCTGTGGTTATTATGGCATTCGATGAGAAAGGACAGGCAGATAATTTTGAGCGGAAAATAGAGATATGCAAACGATCCTATGATATTCTGGTAGGGAAACTAGGATTTCCTCCGGAGGACATCATATTTGACCCGAATATACTAACGGTAGCCACTGGCATTGAGGAGCACAACAACTATGCTATAGACTTTATCAGGGCAACCAAATGGATCAAAGACCATCTTCCCTATGCGAAAGTCAGCGGCGGTGTGAGTAATATATCTTTTTCCTTCAGGGGGAATAACCTGGTCCGGGAAGCTATGCATTCCGCCTTCCTGTATCACGCCATAAAAGCAGGACTGGATATGGGAATAGTGAATGCGGGCCTGATCGAAGTATATGAAGAGATACCTGCCGAACTGCTGGAAAAGGTGGAGGACGTCTTGCTGAACAGGAGGTCTGATGCCACCGAGAACCTGGTTGCTTATGCTGAAGAAGTAAAAGGGGAAGGTAAGAAAATTGAAATAGATCTTTCCTGGAGAGAAGCTCCGGTGAATGAAAGGCTGTCCCACGCATTGATCAAAGGTTTAGTAGAATTTATAGAAGAGGATGTCGAGGAAGCCAGACAGCATGCCAAACGTACAATCGAGGTGATCGAAGGACCATTGATGGATGGTATGAAGATCGTCGGGAACCTGTTCGGTGAAGGGAAGATGTTTCTTCCACAGGTGGTGAAAAGTGCACGGGTCATGAAAAAAGCTGTTGCTTACCTGGTTCCTTTTATAGAAGAGGAAAATAAGAACAGTGGCACTGAGGGAAATAAATCGGGTGCGGGAAGGATCTTGCTGGCCACTGTCAAGGGAGATGTTCACGATATCGGAAAAAACATTGTAGGCGTGGTTCTTTCCTGCAATAATTTCGAAATCATAGACCTTGGTGTGATGGTACCCATGGAAAAGATCCTGGATACTGCAATAGAAAGGGAAGTGGATATAATTGGTCTCAGTGGCCTGATAACACCTTCACTTGATGAAATGGTTTATGTAGCGAAGGAAATGGAAAGAAGAGGCATGAATACCCCTCTTTTGATAGGAGGGGCAACCACCTCAAGGATCCATACAGCGGTAAAGATCGATCCAAAATACAGCGGACCGGTGATATATGTTCTGGATGCTTCAAAAAGCGTCCCGGTAGCCAGTAATCTGCTAAATGATCAGAAATCCAGGGAGTTCACAGAAAAATATAAATCGGAATATAATGATCTGAGAGATGATCATGCCTCGAGGCAGATTGCAAAAGCCATGTTGCCCTATGAAAAGGCAAAAGAAAATGCATTTTCGGCAAAGTGGACTGAAACAGTAGTGAGTAAACCTAAATTCCTTGGAGTAAAAGTATATGATAAATTCCCCATTGAGGAACTGATGGATTATATCGACTGGACTCCCTTTTTCCATGCCTGGGAAATGAAAGGAAGGTATCCATCAATTTTTACTAACAATACCTATGGAAAGGAGGCTAAGCAGCTATTTGAAGATGCCAATAGCCTTTTGGAATCGATCATTAAGAACAATTTGCTAGAAGCCAGGGCAGTAATGGGGTTATTCCCGGCAAATTCAGCAGGTGATGATATAGAAATATATGCATTTGAAAACACTAAGGGTGACGATGTACCGGATAGAGGTAATATACGTCATGTTCTCCATCACCTGCGTCAGCAAAGTAAGAAAGCAGATGGTCTTCCGAATTACAGCCTTGCCGATTTTATAGCTCCAAAGGATTCCGGAGTTGAAGATTATATCGGTGCTTTTGTTGTTTCCACTGGCTTTGGGGCTGATAAGCTTTCAGAGCAGTTTGAGAAAGACCATGATGATTACAGAAGCATAATGACAAAAGCTATTGCAGACCGGCTGGCTGAAGCTTTCGCTGAAAAATTGCATGAACTTGTCAGGTCAGAACTATGGGGATATGCACCGGAAGAGCATCTTGAAAATGAACAATTGATCGGTGAAAAATATCAGGGTATAAGACCAGCGCCGGGTTACCCTGCCTGTCCGGATCACCTGGAGAAGAAGACATTGTTTAAAATGCTGGATGTGGAAAACAATATTAATGTTGGTTTAACGGAAAGCCTGGCTATGTTTCCTGCCGCTTCCGTTAGCGGATGGTATATATCACATCCTGATTCACGCTATTTTGCAGTAAACAGGATTCAAAAGGATCAAGTAGTGGATTATGCCGGAAGAAAAAACATGCCGGTTAAGGATATCGAACGTTGGCTGGCGCCAATCTTAGGCTACGATCCAGAATAAGAATGGCTCTGCTGCGGGGCTATGATATTGAATGAATTGAATTATAAGGCCCACATTGTTCGGGGATACCTTTGATTTCCTCTGTACATAATTATTATTGGTCTGAGATGTTCTGGAAAACCTGTTATATTCTTTGAAACTGGTTAATATAAACCCTAAATGTTCAGAAATACCTTTTCTTCCCCCGATCCCGGTTTAAAGGATTCCCTGTTTCCGGATATTCATGATTTTATACAGTCCTTGATAAGGATAAACAGTTTATGTTCCCATATCAGAAATTTTCTATCTTCTGAGTATAAATTTCTTGCCGGGTAATGCTTTTACATAACCTCTGAATTCAAGGTTGAGTAAATGAGAAGCGATCTGGTTCAGGGGGATCTGTGATTTCCAGCTGAGATCATCAATGAGAATGCCTTCCAAGTTCTGTTGTAATACACTTATGATCTTTTTTTCCGGAATCGACAGGTCGGTCATAGCATTATTATTTACATCAGCCTTTGCATTGACCGGATCCCAGTTCAATATATATTCGATATCTGAGATGCCGGTATAAATACTGGCTTTATGAGATTTTATGAGGTTATTGCAGCCGGTTGAGTAATATTGACCTATCTGGCCTGGTACGGCAAATACCTCACGGTTATAATTATTGGCAAATTCGGCCGTGATCAGGGCTCCCCCTTTCTTTGCTGCTTCTACGATGATCACAGCATCAGACAGCCCGGCGATTATTCTGTTCCTTTCAGGGAATAAATGGGCTTCAGGGATAATTTCTGGTTCACTTTCAGATATTATTCCCCCCTGGTGTAACATCCTGTTGGCTGTTTTGATATGTAATGCCGGATAGATATTATTCATGCCGCCGGCAATTACACCAATGGTCGGAAGACCAATCCTCAATGTCTGAGAATGTGCCAGATGATCTACTCCATAGGCAAGTCCGCTTATAATGGTAGCATTATGATTCTTTAAATCTGAAACAATTTGTTCTGTAATTCGCTGACCATAGGCGGTAATTCTCCTGGTTCCGACTATGCTGACAGCTTTGGATGGATTCAGGTCTGCATTTCCTTTGAAGTACAGGATAACCGGAGCATCATATAGCTGTTTTAAACGCCTGGGATATGCATCATCAGTGTAATGTAAGATCCTGATGTTATTTTTCTCACATTTATTAATGACTTCTTCAGCCTTCAAAAAGGCTGATTTGTTTTGAATGGAACTGGCAGTCTTATGTCCTATTCCCGGGATCTTTGTCAGTGTCTTTTTACTGGCAGAGAATACTTCTCTGGCTGATCCGCAATATGATATCAATTGCCTGGCCATCAGGTTGCCGATGCCAGGGACCAGGCTGATCGCCACCTGGTAAATTTTGCTGGCGTCCATTTAAATGAGTATAATATAAAATATAGCTAAGGCAGCTGGTTCTTTAGCTCAACTAGAAATGATCTTACCTTCTTTAATGAATCGATATGGGACATTTTGTTCTTCAGAGGATTAGAACTTCCTTTCAGAAGAGATTTAGCCCCCTGAAGTGTATATCCACGATCCTTAACGAGGTGGTAAATCAACTTAACATTCTCAATATCTTCCTTGGTAAATTGCCGGTTTCCCTTCCTGTTCTTCTTTGGCTTTATGATATCAAACTCAGTCTCCCAGAAACGGATAAGGGAGGTAGCCACGTTCAGCATTTCAGCAACTTCGCCGATTGAATAATACTTTTTCTCAATTACTTTCTCCTTGTATGGCACAACAATATTTACGCTTATAGTTTATCAGGTAGTGTTTAAAAGATCGTTTTTTAATTTTGAAAAATACTAAACCCCGGCGTGTAGTTTTCTCTTTCAAAAATATTAAAAAAAAGAAGTTTTGCTAGTATATAATGGAAAACTTTTCAAAAAAAAATCAAAACACTTTTTTGCACTTTATATAATCCTTATTTATCTGTGAATAGAATAATTTCTATGATAAGGATTGATTTTCTATAGATGCTAATTCAAGTATTTTTTCGTATTCTTGGTCATTAAGATCCATGTAAAAATAATTTACAGGATTGACCTTTTTATTGTCTTTCAGGATCTCATAATGCAGGTGTGGAGCTGTGGATAATCCGGAATTTCCTACGGTCCCGATCATATCACCTCTCTTGACCCGGTCACCTTTCTTGACGTTAAAATCCTCCATGTGGGCATAGCGAGTTTTATATCCAAAACCATGATTTATGACCACTTGTTTCCCGTATCCTCCAAAGCTTCTTATCACTCTCTCAACCACGCCATCACCTGTGGCATAAATAGGAGTATGTCTTGGCGCAGTAAAGTCAACACCAAAGTGCATCATCTTTACCTTATAGATCGGGTGAATACGCATACCAAAACCTGAAGCTAACCTGGTCAGTTCTTTATTGGCAATAGGCTGGATCGCTGGCGTTGCAGCCAGTAATTTGGATTTATTCCTTGCCATCTGAAGGATCTCATCATACGACTTGGTCTGAATATACATCTGCCGCTTGATCTGGTCGACTTTACTTATGGCCTGAATGATCATATCCTCATTCACCAGGTCGTTTTCAAGAATTTCTTTATACTTCTCAGATCCACCTGTACC